>DASQYT010000279.1:0-5064 GCA_035639075.1 Candidatus Elarobacter sp. | reverse complement strand
GCGCTGGCCGAAGCCGCGTTGAGAGCACGATGTGCGTGTGCTATGAATTAATGCAGACTGCTGGCGGCCACAGGGGGATTCTAACTGATGGAGGGACGCCGCGTCCGTTTTTCGCTTCTGATTTCCGTTTCGATCATCTTTCTTATGGCACATAACGCGCGCAGTCAGAGCAGCACTTCAGCAGAAAAATCCGCCGCCGGGAAAAGCACAGTTCCCCCAAAGAGCGCGATGAAGAAATTATCGCCCGCTGCAACAGCGTGGGTGGAAACCACACTGCGCAGAATGACCGTGGACGAAAAAATCGGTCAGCTTCTTTTCGCAACTTATCACGGAAGTTTGACGGCCACGGACACGGCGGCTTACCAGCAAATCATGCATGACGTGAACGACCTCCACGTCGGAGGTTTCATCAACATCACGCATGGTTCGCCGCTGGGCGTCGTGAAGAGCCAGGCTTATCCCACTGCGGTGCTGAACAATCAGCTCCAGGCCAAGTCCAAGCTGCCGCTACTCGTCGGCGCGGATTTCGAGCGCGGGACAGCGATGCGCTTGGATGAAGGCACTTCTTTTCCAACGGCCATGGCGCTCGCCGCTGGCGGAAATCTTAAAGACGCC
Source organism: Candidatus Elarobacter sp. (assembly GCA_035639075.1). Taxonomy (GTDB): domain Bacteria; phylum Acidobacteriota; class Terriglobia; order Acidiferrales; family UBA7541; genus Acidiferrum. Next base: position 4,449 of record DASQYT010000279.1, on the reverse strand, counting down.
TACACCATGGGCAAAATCACCGCGCTCGAAGCACGCGCCGTCGGCGTTCACTGGATCTATGCTCCCGACGCGGATGTAAACAACAATCCCGGCAATCCCATCATCAACACGCGGTCCTTCGGGGAAAATCCGGAGCGTGTCGCGCAATTTGTAAGCGAGTTTGTTCGCGGCGTCCGCGAAAATGGCGGATTGGCAACCGCTAAACATTTCCCTGGACACGGCGACACCGCCGCGGACTCGCACATTGATCTGCCGGTGATTCGCGCCGACCGCGCTCGGCTTGATTCACTGGAGCTAATTCCCTTCCGCGCTGCGATTTCGTCACAGGTTGACAGCGTCATGACCGGACACCTGAATGTTCCGGCTCTTGAGCCCGATCCCAACACGCCTGCCACGCTTTCGCACAACATCCTCACGGATCTGCTGCGCAAACAGCTTGGCTATCAGGGCCTCATCGTCACGGATGCGATGGACATGGGCGGAATCACCGTGCGCTATGCACCTGGAGAGGCGGCTGTGCGCGCAATCGCGGCGGGAGTGGATTGTCTGCTCATGCCGCCGGTGCCGGACGCCGCGTTCGAAGCGCTGCAGGCCGCGGTGAAGTCCGGACGAATTTCGAAAGAACGCCTCGACGCATCCGTCCGGCGAATTCTTCAGGCGAAAGCCCGGCTCGGCTTGAACGCGAATCGCCTCGTCGACGTAAACGCCATCAACAAAAAATTCGGCAGCGCTGCGTGGCAAAAAGAAGCCCAGGACATTTCCGACCGCGGCGTGACTCTTTTTCGCGACACGCCGCACCGTCTCCCCCTCGATGGAACAAAACCATCGCGCGCGCTGCTGCTGGCGTTTTACGCCGATCCGGAACCGTATCCGGGAGAAGATTTGGAACGCGAATTGCGTTCGCGATTCGATTCCGTCACGACGCTGCGCGCGGACACGCGTTTTGTGAATGCTTCCATTTTGAAATTGCCGCCGCCGGATTCCTACGACGTTGCGATTCTCGCGCTTTTTGTGCGCGTGAGCGACCGCAAGGGAAACGTGGATGTGCCAGCGGAGCAAGCCGCGCTGGCAGAACAAATCTACAAAACCGGAAAACCAGTAATCACGCTCGGATTCGGAAGTCCGTATTTGATTGAAAGATTTCCGCAAGCGGAAACGTGGCTGGGTGCGTTTGGAATCAGCGACGTCGCGCAAATTTCCGCGGCGCGCGCGCTGTTTGGAGAAATTCCCGTGCGCGGGAAATTGCCGGTGACGATTCCCGGCGTGAATCTCAAAGCAGGTTTTGGGATGGAGCTGCAAGCGAATCCAATGGCGCTGCAGCCGATGGATGCGCGCAGCGAAGCGCAGCTGCAACCGGCCTTCGATGTGATTGAAAAAGCGATTGCGAATAAAGCATTTCCGGGAGCGACCCTGGCGGTGGGCTATCGCGGAAAAGTTTCCGTGCATGCGTTCGGAAAATTGAGCTACGACGCGAAGTCCGCGGCGACTGTTGCGTCGACGATGTACGACATTGCTTCGTTGACGAAAGTGGTGGCGACGACAACGCTGGTTGCGAAACTGGCCGAGGGCGATTTTGCCGTTCCGCTGGATCTCGACGCAAAAATCGAACGGTACTTGCCGGAGTGGGCGGGCGGGCCAAACGCGGAGTGGCGGCATCGAGTTACCGTGCGGCACTTGCTTACGCACACCTCGGGATTGCCTCCGTTCAAGGAATATTGGCGAACATCGAAAAATAAGCAGGACACGCTCACTAAGATTTTTGCCGAACCGCTGGACTACGAACCAGGAACGAAGGAAATTTATTCGGACCTGGGAATTATTTTGATGGCCGAAATTATCGAGCGGTTGACGGGAAGAACGCTCGACGATTTAGCAAAAAATTATATTTTTTCGCCGCTAGGAATGAATAACACGATGTACCGGCCGCCGAAAAAACTGTGGCCGCAGATTGCGCCCACGGAAATCGACAACAATTTGCGCCACCGGCTGGTGCAGGGCGAAGTTCACGACGAAAACGCGTTTGCCATCGGCGGAGTTTCAGGGCACGCCGGAGTTTTCAGCACGGCGCCGGACCTGGCGGCGTTTTGCCAGATGCTGCTGAACGGCGGCGTTTACACACACCAGAGAATTTTGCGGCGCGCCACGATCGCACAATTCACGACGCCGCAGCAGCTTTCCGGCGGGACGCGGACGCTAGGCTGGGCTGCGCCGACCGAGGGCGGGTCGAGCGGGCATTATTTCTCGGCGCACAGCTTTGGGCATACCGGGTTTACGGGCACTTCGATCTGGATTGATCCCGACCGGCAGCTTTTTGTGGTGCTGCTGACGAACCGCGTGCATCCGACGCGGGAGAACACGAAGATCCAGAAAGTGCGCGTCGAGCTGCACGATGCGGTGATGCAGGCGCTGGGATTGGCGACGGCGGCAGCGCCGGCGAAATAAGGCGGTTTTTCAGTCGTCAGTTTTCAGTTTCTCAGTCAGAGAAGGCCAGTCATTGGATTTGCGAACCATTTGAGAGAGGCCGACGAACGCCGTACTGGCCGTGCTAGCGATTTGCCTGTTGGTAGACCTATTCTTTGCCGGGGCGCAGTCTGATTTCATGGTTACCATGGGAGTGTTCGGGGCACTAGTCCTCCGAGCACTGTCTGATGACCCGCAGCCCAAAGTTCTAACGTTTTTAGGTGTTGCTCTGGCTGGACTGGCGCTGGCTCTCAACCACCACATCGTCGGTTGGGAATCAGGTTGGTGGTTCGCAGTCTCGCTCCTCCTAGCACTCCTTTATGCGCTCTGGGAAAGAATCGTGAATTGGTTTTCGATTTGAACCCAGTCGGATTATTGGAAACTGACCCATCGCAGTTGTTGGCTTCAGGTCGTGACACGATTCTCGGCTGCGGCTACCCCCCTGGTTCTTTGTAAGTGTTGCGGAGTCACGAGGATTTGCCAAGGAGACGAGTCTGCCGGGACATTGGTTCATACAATCCTAATATGAGTGCCGGATGGCCGGGTTAGGAAACGGTGCCCACGTTTTTAGGGCAGTGAGTTCGGAGGAACGAAGGGAGATCCCTTGCCGCGCCAGCCGCGCCAGGCACGTCTTGACATAACGGCTAAAACAGTCTAATATTTAGACGCTAATTGGAACACTCATGAAAGCCCAGAGTCTAAAACTGAAGCAGGCAAGCGCCGTGCTACAGGTTCCGCCAAAGGACCTACAGAATCTGGTTCAATTCGGCGTCGTGAAACCTAAGCGCTTTGAGGGAACGTACGTTTTCGACGCAAACGCCCTGCTGACAGCCAAGGTGGCGCTCTACCTGAAAGACTCTCTTGGCACCCGCAGTAGCGTGCTTTCCAAACTCATGGATGCTTTTTCGGCGTCTGAAGAAGAGCTCAAGTCAGAGAATCCGACCTATGTGGTTTTCAAATTCCGGCTTTTTGCCGAACAAGAACCACTCAAGCTGGGAGTGCCTTTTCGGTCGTTAGGGAAACAAATTGAGGAACGATTGAGACGCGCTGAACTCTACAAAGACCTGCCGCGTGGCCGCAAGCGTCAAGGATGGAAAAAAGAGTTTTTGGGATCACTAAGGGAAGCGGCAAAGGACATCGGGGAGATCCCGGAAGAAGAAATCTTGAGGACGGTTCGGACTTATCGCAGAGAGAGGCCTACGCCGGAGATCACGGTTGCCGCCGAAGCCTAAAAAGAAGAACGGCAAGAGGCGAGTGGTCGTTGATACGAGCGTATTAGTGGCCGGCATCTCTGGATTTAAGGGAACGTACGTTCCAGGCAAGTATCCGAGTGCTGATGTACTCTTCAACTGGGCCGACCAGGATGGTTTCACGTGGCTGGTTACTGAAGACATCCTGGACGAGTACAAAGAAGTTCTTAAGCGGCGAAATGTTCGTCCGGCCTTGATCGGGAAAATTATTAATCTGATCCGGGAGCGGGCTGAAGAGATTAAGGTTCGCGAGCCGGCTCAGATTTCCCCTGACCCTGATGACAATGCCTTCTGCGTGTGTGCGGAACAGGGGAAAGCGGATTCAATCGTAACGCTCAACATGAAGGACTTCCCCCAAGATAGACTCAAAGCAAGAGTATCCACGCCGCTCGACTTTTTAGCCCACAGCTGACTGCAGATGCTGGCTGATGGAGAGGATGTTGCCGTCGGGGTCTTTGAACCAGGCTACTTTGCTGCCGTCGGGGGTGGTCCAGATGCCGAGGGTTTGGTCCTGGGCAAACGGATACTTTTCCGGAGGGACGCCGCAGTCGCGGAGCCAGAGGGCGACGGATTCGATGTTTTCGACTTGCCAGCCGAGGATGGTGCCTTGCAGCGGAGTGAAACTCGGGATCTTGACGATGCGAATCATGTGGCCGCCGACGCTCATGACCAGGGCAAATTTGTCGAGGCTGACGAACTCGAATCCGAGCTTGCCTTCGTAAAAGGCACGGGCTTTGTC
>DASQYT010000278.1:0-8597 GCA_035639075.1 Candidatus Elarobacter sp. | reverse complement strand
GTGGAGCACATCGAGCGCGCAAGGAAAATCGTGCCGATCGTGTCCGTCCAGAATCGATACAATTTTGCCGATCGCGAATGGGACCACGTCGTGGATTATTGCGAACGCAACGAAATCGCGTTCATCCCGTGGTTCCCGCTGGGAGCAGGTGCCGTGGCCGGCAGGTTGCTGGAGAGGATTGCGAAGGCCCACCAAGGGAAACCCATCCAGGTAGCATTGGCCTGGTTGTTGAAGCGCTCCCCGGTTATGCTGCCCATCCCCGGGACTACGTCGATTGTGCATCTTGAAGAAAATGTGCAGGCGGCGTCGTTGCAATTGGCTGACGACGAATACCTGGAGCTGACAGGGATTGCCGAGCTGGCCTCATGAACCAAGCCGGCCCTCGACTACTCTTTCGAAGACTTTCGACAATGGACGGCGGGATGTCCATCTTGTGCTGGGAAAAGTACTGGCAGAGATCAGCAAAGCGCGCACTTTCTTCTGCGAGCTCCTTTTGCTCAGCAAGCAACGAATTCAGCAATTGTTCATACTCGTTACGGTCGTCAAGTTGGCCCAACTCGCCGCCCGGCTCGAACTTGTCGAGCGCGCCGGATTTCGGCTTCGAACGGTTCTTCTTTTCGTCTTTCGACATCTCTTTGCGAACTCCTTCTTCATTCCTGTGGGCCGAGCTATGCCCCTTTCAGACTGCGGTTCCTCTGCTGTTCCTCCTGGAGCCGCCGGTCTGACTCGTTCAGCTGACGGCGCAAAAGCTTGGCCTCATCCTGGGACCGGCCCAGCTGTTGCTCCAGCGAATTGACCTTCATGATCAGGTCTACGTCCGGTTTGAAGAGTCCGATCTGATTGGCGGGCGGTGTTGCGGGCGCTGCCCGCGCAGACCGGCCAGGCGCTGAGGTGGAATTGCTGCTCTTTACTGACGCTACCTGGTTGGCCTGTATGCTGGATGCGCGGCTGCTAACGGTCTCGAGTGCAGGACGGTCCTGCGTGTCTCCTGGTGGCGCTTGCGAACGGAGCGCGGATTCTCTCAGCGTGGTTAACGCCTCCATCAAGCCGCGATTCCTGTTCGTGGCCTCCTCCACCTGGGCATTTGCTCGTGAGAGGGCGTGCTCGTATTGCGCGAGCATCTCCGCCGCGGTCCACTCGCGGCAGGCCCGCACTCTGCGCTGATACACAATGATGACGAACAGGCACACCAGCAGCCCTAGTGCCACGAGGTTCGACCAGAAGTAGCCGTTCCTCATGGTCTCTTCGAGCAGTATTTTGCGGCCCTCATCGAGACACTGCCCGTAGTCTTTGTCGGCGGGATTGATGCGCTTCAGGGTGAAAATCGACGAAGCCATCCTTTTGTTTTGAAGGCCGCCCTTGACCGGCAGGATCGTAGGTCGGACGGCGCCTGGGCGAAGCAAAGGAATGGCAGAGTAGCCAAAAAAAGGCCAGCAACCGCAATCCGGAATGTACGGCTCACATCCATGTCGAGCGGCCAGTGCGCGTGGCTAAGCGTCCATTGCGACGAACAACTTCGGGGTCTTTGAAGCGCAGGTTCGCGCCCTCGACGTGAGACACTGCGTGGAGCCTGGGATAAATTCTTGCTTCAAGTCCTGGGAACCGGTAATGGCGCGGCACCTTGACATGCAGATGGGAATGGAGTGTCCCGAGTCGGTTGTCGGTCATCAGGATTTCCATCTGGCCGACTAGCAGATTCTTGATGTGCTCGTCCTGCGCCCGGGTATCCTTGATATCGGTTTCACTGCCAAATCCAACGGGCTCGTACTTGTCCTCAAACACCCCGGTGCGCTGGACGGTCAACGTACGCCGCTTCTGCGGAACGCGCGCCGATGCTTTCAAGAAATACTGCGCCGTCTCCTCATCCTTGGCGCGCAATAGCATGTTGGTATTCGGCGCCGAGGACACGTCATCTCTGAAGCCACGGCCCACCGTCAGAAGCTGCGGCAGCGCCTGCAGGGCGAACAGGAACGCGGTATTGGTTCCGCGCGCCGTCTGCAGGATCTGGGCAAAGTTCGAATAAGCAAAGGGCGCAAATTCGTCGAGGATGACGCTGACCATCGGCCGGTTCTCGCGGCGGCGCTCCTGCTCGTTCTCGTAGCGCTTGCCAATCATCAATTGCATGTTCTGCAGGAGCATCCGGCCAAGAGCCGTGACCGCTTTTGAGTTCTTATTGGTATTTAGCGACATGAAAAGGATCAGCTCTTTGTCGATGACCTCGTCAAGCGAAAGGAGGTCGTGGTAAGCCCCGGTTACGACCGAGAGGTCATCCTCCAGGAAAGTCATCAGTTCATTCAAGAGTCCCTGGATCTTGGGAACGCGATCGCGATCTTCAAACGACTGCTGCAGGTTGCGGACAGACATCTCAAAGTTCAAACGGCGTTGATTGCTGGCTCCTGCTTGACCTTGAAGACAAGCACGGGCGATCGCGATTTGCTCTCTTAAGACCTGCTGGTCAAGCGCCAGTACCAGAACGTCATGGATATTGAACGGCTTCCCCGTGTGCGCCAACACGCAAACGAGATCGCTCAGATACGTGGCTTGATGGCCATGGAAGAAATCCTGCTTCAAATCGAACGATTCAAAGACGAAGTTTGCATGCTCCTGGTACAGGCCGTGCTCGCTGAAGAAGGGGTTGTAGCGCACGGAGATGTCTGGCCGCGATGGGCTGATCACTCTCAACTGGTGCATCCGGCCCGCGACTTCGATGGCGGGCAGAAGATCGGAGAGAAACTCTTGGTCTCCCTTGCCGTCAAAGATCAACATGGGAATGCGGTGCTGGTCTTCGTGAGGTCCAAGTACTCGGAACAGGTCCTGGGTGATGATGTTCTTCAGAAGGGTGGTCTTGCCGGAACCAGTTGCGCCGAACACTACCGACTGCATCACCCGCGTCGCGTCCGGCCAGAACCAGGGCTTGCCATGCACGTCATAGCCGAGGACGATCGCATTCTGCGCGAATGCGGTTTTGACCGCGGCGCGGTCCTTCGCCTGGCTTATAAGTAGGAGGAGGATGAGGCCACTTTGCCTCCCGCCGGCGGCGCCGGGTGAGCAGATACCAGGAGAGTGCGACGCAGGCAACCAAGCCGAAGAGACTATAGAGGGACCCTTCCACCATTTGCACCGAGCGCACGTGAAAACGGTTTACCAGGATGTAGGAACTGCCGGCGAGCAAGAAGACTGTAACAACGGCGAGGGCGACGGCAACGCTTTCTTCTTGGTTCTGATGAAAGGCGCGGCGGCCGAGCCGATAGTCGTTTTCTGCGGTCATGACTGAACCAAGCTGAAAAACAGGAACGTACCGAGCACAAGCGCAAATATGGTTACCAGGAGCACCAGAATCGGATTCACGCGGAAACGGCTGTGCTCGTCTCGCGGCTTCAGGGGATCCTCCACGAGTCTGAGCAATGCATCGCAGAGTCGCTCCCTCGGGTTCTGCATATAGAAGTCCACGAGCCGGTCATGTATGTCGTCGAGTTGTGCATTTGCGTCCATTTCAGAGCACGGCCGTCGCTTTCACCTCGCCGTCAAACACCAGTTGCACAACTGCGGGTGTCTTCAGCTCCTGCCGTACGGCAACAACTCCTTGCGTACTTTCTCCCGGTTGAAGGTCCTCGGAAACGCTCTCCGCATGAGCCACGCGCAGAGGGAGTTCGCGCGTATTGCCGAGCTCTTCGAACACCGCTTGGTTGAGCTGAGTCCGCACAAGGCTGGACACCGAAATCGACGGGGCATCCGTCTGTAATAGGTAGGCCTCGGGCGTATTGACGCGATAGGGACGCCCACTGTTGTTCTCGATCGTGTAGTGGAGATAGACAGTAGTCCGGGTGCGAAACACCTGCTCAATACGCTGATGTTTCACTGCCCGACTTCGAACCGGATTCGCTCTTCCCGGAGTCAGCAGAGAGCGCACCAGCGTATCCGCCAACCAGTCGCAGGCTCTGCGTGGATCCTCTTCCTTTCGCTGATCAACGTGTTGGTTCTGAATCACACGCCCGACTGGGTGCGGGCTCGCGTGCTCGCCATTTCCACATTGGTTTTCCAGGGAGCAGTCGCGGTGGGAAGCGCCGCCTGGGGCGCTGTTGCTGTGCGCCTCGGCATCGGATCTGCACTGCTATATGCCGGTGCGGGGACCCTTGCTATGACTGCCTTGGCGTTGTTCTTGCGGCTACCGGACTCAACCGTCGATCTCAGTTCCTGGAATCATTGGCAATTACCTGCTATGGAGAACGGCGCGCTGCCGGCAGACGGAGATTTTGGCCCAGTGCTGATCACGGGAATACCAAGTCGCTCCAGAGGAGGCCGTCGATTTTCTCAAAGCGGTGCGTCAATATAAACGTATATGCGCGTCAATTGCCCGAGAGCAAGGACCATAAACGCTTTGAAGAGTGGTTTTGCGGGTGTTTTCTTACCGTCTTTTCTGGAGGCTCACTTGGCCGATTTTGCCAAAATCTCCCCTGCACTCAAGAAACGCGCTGCGCAAATCAAACTGCTCCTCATGGACGTAGACGGCACGATGACGGACGGCAGCGTCACCCTACTTTCGCAAACCGACGGCACCGCTCTCGAGATCAAGACCTTCGACGCGCACGACGGCCAGAGCCTCACCTTGGCGCAGACGGCCGGTCTTCGCACGGGCTGCATTACGGGACGCGAAAGCGCAGCACTGCTGCGCCGCGCCCATGAAATGAAGATGGAGTTCATTTATATGAAACAGCCGGTGAAGATGCCGGCCTATGAAGAAATCCTCAGAGACACGGGTGTCTCTGATTCTGCTGTCGCCTATATTGGCGACGATCTTCCGGATATTCCCTTAATGCTCCGCGCTGGCCTCGCTGTTGCTGTGGGCGATGCTGTCCCCGAGGTAAAAGCCGCGGCGCACTACACCACGAAAGCTCTCGCTGGCCACGGCGCGATCCGCGAAGCCGTTGAACTCATTCTCAAATCCAAGGGCATTTGGGAAGCGATGATCGACAAAGCCCGTGCGTGACGCAGTTTCCAGATCTTTCATTTTCAGCCGGACCAGCTCCCGTGTTAGCACAAATGCGGGTCAACGGGAACGTACCGGGTGGTTCCGCCCGAGTCACAAGCTACTCTTCCCCAACCCGGCTGTGGAACAGTCGCCGATCATCCGGGAGTTGACCAACCAATGATCACAAGCGCGTATCAGAGAACCTGGTTAAATCGGAAGCTTGGGAAAGAGGGTGGGTGCTACTTGGCTCTCTAACCTGGTACGGATGAAGGAGAAGAGCAAGCGGAGAACGACCCGTCTGGAAGTCGGCTTGTCGGAAGCTCTGCTAGCGATTGCGGGTGGATGACGGGCGACTCGGAAGTTAATTTGCGGGGAGCACACCTCTAGGCTGACGCAGCCGACACACGCGCCCGCCGAATCTTCATAGCTGAGAGCCACTCGTCTACTGCGCTGGTTGGTTGCTAGTGGACGTTTGGTTCAGCTCTTGCTGGAGCCGCAACAACTGGCGCAGTTGATCAATATTGGCGGAGCTGGATGTTGGAACACTCCGCGCGCTTGGCTGCAGCGAAACCTGATTGGATTTGGGACTCTGCTCGAGGACGACATAGATCGGGGTATCCGCCGAAATCGTCACGACGATGTGCCGGGTTACTGCTAATCGAGAAACCTCCTCATCTCCAGCCTCGCCGATGTTGCTGCCGACGCGCTCCCGTATTAGATCCGACTCGTTCAATGGCTGGTTCAGACTGCGTTGCCCCACCAACATCGCGCCAGCTTGGCCGATTCCCGACAGCGATCTAACCAGGACATTCTTCCCCGTGTTCTTACCCTCAACTTTTCCTTTGAGCGGCCGCAAGTCCAAGTCCGTGGCGGCGGCTTCGATGGGAACGACTGCACCATCCGGCATCAGCAGAGAATCGAACTGGATGTCAACGTAACCTGAACGATCTCCACTCCGGATGTGGCCAACCGCTTTTGCTCCCGCAGGGACGATAATCTCTCCGTCTCGCTCATAGTTGTACTCGATCACAGCCAGAACCGGTGTGCGCACTGCCGTGCTGGCGGCTGATTCCAAGCGTGCACGCAACCGCGTCCCCGTGGAAAGACCCAATCCCAGTTCCGGTGCTAGATTATTGATTTCGCGAGCCTGAGCACTGGCAGAAACGTTTCGCACGTAGATCAGCTTGCGCGCAAATGAGAACTCGCCTCATGCGGTACCCTCCCTCAAAGCTTCACTGGTGTGCTGATTAGCGTCGTAAACGATACTGGCGAATCCATCTCGCAACAGCAGCTTGCGCCTGTCGGCTTCAGTCTTGGCTAGCAAGGGCAGTAGAACATCTCTCATCTCTGCCGTGACTCGATCGGCGCCGAGTACCTTGAGCGCCTGCGCGAGATCGAGGATCTCCGAGACAGACGGTGGTTTCTCCAGGCTCCACCCACGCAGCGCTTTGGCAAGCCCCGCCATTCCCGCATGGAACTCGTGGCTTGAATCCGGCGTTCTCAGCGCGACAATCTCGGCCTCGCGTTCTGCTGTTGGATGTTCGACCCGCAGGTAAAAGCTGCGGCGACGCAGTGGGTCCCCGATGCGTCTTTCCTCGTTGGACGTAAGCACAACAAACGGGATGCTCTTAGCCCGAATCGTACCTAGCTTCGGAATGCTGATCTGCCATACGCTGAGTAACTCCAACAATAAGGCCTCAAACGCGTGGTCCACCTTATCTAACTCGTCGATCAGCAGGACACAAGGGTTTTCATACTGCAATGCACGCAATAGCGGACCAGCGCTGAAAAACTGCTGGCCGTGCAATTCCGTGCGCAGGCACTCCCAATCAATGCCGTCGGACTTGGACTTGAGTTCGACCGAAAGCCTCTGCAACGCTTCATCGAACTTGCCGATGGCCTTCTCTTCATTGACGCCTTCGTAACATTGCAGGCGTTCGACAGAGGTTCCTGCCGCCTCGGCAACTGCATACGCCAGTTGCGTTTTTCCGCTACCAACTGGACCTTCTAACAACACCGGCTTATGAAGCTCCGCCGCCAGGTAAACGGTCGAGGTGGCTATGGGATCGGCGATATAGCCGGTGTCCCGAAGCCGTTCACTGAGATCTTCGACCGAGAGAAACACGATCAACTCCTGAGCACGAGACGGATTTTTTCTCGCGAGCGTCAGAAACGTAATCCCGAATGAAATTTCGGTCAAATCACTGCCGGAACGGGTTTCTTTCAACGCAACGAGCGACGCGCAAAACTTCACGAGCGAGATGAGAGGAAGCTATTTGACCGAATCTGAGAAACAGCATAAGTATCGTTCCAGCCGCGGATCCGACCGCGATTGAGGCTTGCTGGTTGCGGACAATTTTTTTGGATATCAACGAGCAAACCTGTAATCAGAGGTCGAGAACGAGGGCAAAGCGAAATGGCAGACATTCAGCTCTTAGATGAGCAGGAAGTGTCGAGGCGGTTGAGCGTGAGCATTAACACGCTACGTTACTGGCGCGTCTCGGGCGACGGGCCAAATTATGTAAAACTCGGCCGCCTGGTGAGATATGATGCTCTCGCGCTGGAGAAGTTCATCGAGCGCAACCTGCGTGTCTCAAAAGCGAGAGCGGCAATGGAGGAAAAACGTGTCGCTCTTTAAACGAGGAAATACATGGCACTTCGCGTTTCTCTGGAATGGCAGACGCTACCGCGGAAGTTGCAAGACCTCCCGGCAGGCGGAAGCCAAAAAGGTAGAGGCGCTGGTGCTCGCGCGGTTACTGGAAGACGGTCGTTTGCCGTGGAGCAGAAAAGTTCCTACGCTGGCCGGCCTCTCGAACCGCTTTTTTAAATGGCTGGAGTCGCTGCCGGCGGACCGTCCGCCAAAACCGCCAACCCGCAGGTATTACCGGGTGGGCTGGCAACTCCTGGAGTCCACATCCATCGCTGGTATGAAGCTCGATCACATCACGGCGGATCACGCTTTGACGATCGAGGGATCGTCCGCCGCGAACACCGACAACGCTCTGCGCACGCTTCGGCGCATGCTGAAAAAGGCGCAAGAGTGGCAGCTGCTCTCTACCGTTCCGATTGTCAAACTCGTCGAGGAACAGGGGCGGGAAGAGTTGATCGAGCCGTGGATGGAGCAGCGGCTGCTGGCGGTTACCGGGGGCTCGCGTCTTACCGGGAAAGGCAGGAAGTCGCGTGTGGGCTGGGAGCCGTTTCGAACGGTGCTGTTGATCATGCTGGATTCCGGTCTTCGTCCAGGCGAGATCTTCCGCATGCGCTGGGAAAACATCCACTGGGACAAAGGGCTGATCTTCAACCCGCGTGGCAAGTCCCGAAAATCCCGGCGTTACGTCCCGCTCACCGAGCGCGTCAACGTAGCACTCGTGGCGCGCAAGGAAGGCGTGAACGAAGGATGGGTCTTTCCCTCGAAGCGAGCCCAGTCCGGCTACATCACCGACCGTGAGGTTTCGAAGCAATGGCTCGAAGCCAAGCGGTTGGCGGGCATTCCCGAATCTGTCGTTCTGTACTGCGCGCGTCATCGTTTCTCGACCGATGCGATGGAAGGCACAGGCAACGTGATGGCGGTGATGGATGCGATGGGGCATGGGTCGGTGAATACCACACGCATCTACACGCACTCCAA
>DASQYT010000277.1:0-6110 GCA_035639075.1 Candidatus Elarobacter sp. | reverse complement strand
CCCGGACTTTGATTTCCACCGCAAGCTGCCGTAGCAGGGCGGCAAATACCAGTGATGTTGCCGTTCTCTTCGGCAATGGCGGCTGCCCGCTGAGACTCGGCATCGGTTCACAACGCCGTGCTCCACTACGCAAGAGCGTAGGATTTTATACTCGCTTTGCGGCTGTGACCGCTTCGAGAAAGATAAGACATGGGCAAAACGGTTCGCCTAACGGTACCTCGTCCGGCATCGGATGGGCCACGGTCAAATTATTTGCCGCTCGTGGCTGGAATGTCGCCGCCGTCGCGGCTACTATCCACCGCTTCGGGCGAAGCCATCAAGGCAACGGAGCCTCAACCTCTTCCAGCATCCAGTGATCAGGCGAGTCTAGATGGCAGTCGTAACCGTAGAATCGGCCATGGAAAACGTGTTGGAAGAGGCAGGCGCGTTGCCCCGACATTGCCGGATTGCCCTCAACCGGCTGAAAGTCACCATCCGGACTGTCGCAGAAGAAGACCTTGACCTGCCACTCACCCTCGGGATTGTCGGTGTAGCGGTGCGGATAGATTTCTGCAGCGAGATAGTAAATTCCGGTGCGTTTGCCTTCGGCGTTCTTTGCCTTCTTCAGATAGAGCAACGTAGGAGCTGCCACCGTGGTACCCGATTTCAGCAGCACCTTTTCGGGTGCCTTATCCAGGTCCAGGACAGAGCCAGCGCTCTTACTGATGATCTCGAAATGGTCACGGTCGTTGCCTCGATAAAACGTGAGATAGAAACGCCCGGAGCGGGGATCGCGAAACAGATTCGGGTTCTGGTTGCGCTGGTTAGGGACGCCGTGTACCAGCACCTTTTCCTCATTAATATGAAACCCGTCGCGCGAACTCGCCAGAACGATGTGGCTGCTCGGTGTGTCGTAATCCCGCGTGATGGCGAAGTACAAAAGACCTTTATCGTTGGGATTCGCTTTGGCCAGGACCGAGGGCCAGCGCGCGTTGGTCCATAGCGGATTCTGTTCGTACTTCGTCCAATTCAACAGATCGTTACTGCGCGCCAGTCCGATGCCCCGGCCCTCGTTCAAGCCATACCAGCCCCAATAGCGATAACCACCACGTTTCATCTCCAGCACCGACATGGTGTGCGGGAATTCGTTGCCTTCCCAGGATTGTGCGGTGGGCAGCACGTGCCGCGGGGTAGATAGTTTTAGATAGGGAATAGTTTTTGTTTCTTTCTTTCCCGATTCCTTCTGGCACCAGGCACAAACCGTGACCAGCGTGACAATCGTAATCAATGCGCTTCGGCGCATACAGTCAGAACTCTAGGTCGTAGGTTGGACTGCTGCAGCTTTCCTGAGACTCACGGTTGCATTGGTAATGATAGGCTTTGCCCAGAAGCCGACGCTCAGAACGCATCCGAAGGTCAGGTAAAGGAATGCAACTCCTGCGCGAAGGCCGAAGTAATCTCCCATCCGGCCAATGATCACGGGCACTACTGCGCCGCCCATAATTCCGGTGCTCAGGATTCCTGCAAACGAGCCGTGATGTTCGGAAACAGAGTTGAGCGCCAGCGAGACCAGGATGGGCCACATCACCGAAGCAAAGAGTCCAATCGCGGGAAAGGCAATTACCGACACGTTCGCTGGCCCAAATAGTGCGGCGCTCAGACAGAGTAGCGCCCCAATGCAGGTGCCGATCAAAACGTGCCGGCTGTCGAAAATCTTCAACAACCCCATCCCGGTCAAGCAACCTGCGGTCAATAGTCCCCAGAACCACGAGACCGCGCTTGCGCCCGTGGTGTGCGGATCGTAGCCGTGATAGGTCGAGAGGAATTTCGAAATCCAGTCCGCGGTCCCCTGCTCCGAGCCGACGTAAGCGAACACGCACCCGAAAAACGCCCAGACCATCGGCCTGCGAAACAGGCTGCCGTACATTTCCCACGATCCGGCCGATTCGTCTGCTGTGCGCTCAATGCGGGGGAACCTGCTGAAAAACAGGAC
This sequence comes from Candidatus Elarobacter sp., assembly GCA_035639075.1. Taxonomy (GTDB): domain Bacteria; phylum Acidobacteriota; class Terriglobia; order Acidiferrales; family UBA7541; genus Acidiferrum. The sequence continues at coordinate 4,138 of DASQYT010000277.1, read as the reverse complement.
GGTGATCATCAGCAGCGTGAACAGTGCGAAGATCCAGTACATCGAAGCCCACGGTAGAGCTGGCGGCGTGAGCTTGCCAAGAACTTTCAGCACGAGGTTCTGGTCCGTCGCGCGGCCAAGATTCAAGACTAGGTACGAATAAATATATGGACTCATGAAAGAAGCGATTCCAAAAATCAGTTGAGCGAACGCGGAATTGAACGCGAAGTGCTCTTCCCCACCTGCCACCCGTAACAGCGGATTGATTGCGGTTTGCAGGGTGGCCATTCCCGACCCCATTACGAAAAGGGAAATCACCGCGACGCGATAGCTGGGGTGCACCGCGAAACTGAGTGATCCCGCGGTTCCCGCGAGGAAGGCCGCAATCATCACCGGTTTTTCCCCGAAGCGCTCCACCAGGAACCCGGCAGGAATCGACATCACTCCGTACGCAATAAAGAAGGAGAACGGCAACAAAGCGGCGGCGGCCAGGCTTACCTTGAAGCTGGTGATGATGTCGGGCACGATCGGCCCGAGAATGTTGGTCAGCAGCGACATCACGAAGAATGTCAGGAAGACGATGCTGACCATGTACCGGTTTCGTGACATAGACTGTGACATCTTCTGTGCTATTCCGTGATAGTCACTTTGGTTGCCAACTCGAATCGGCCCGGTTCCCGCCCTGCTTGCGCCGCCAGCGCGAGCGTGATCATCTGCACGGGAAGGATTTCGAGGATCGGCTGAATGCACCGGGGTGCAGCGGGCAAGCTGCAGGGCGCGAACGCCGCATCTTCACTCACTAACTCGGTTCTTCCCTGCTGCTCGCGAATGTCGTCCAGCAGGCGCAGGTTCAAATCGCGGGTCCTGCTGTCTCCGGAAAAAACCAGCACAAACGTTTCTTCGCTCAGCATCTCGAAAGGGCCGTGGCGAAAGGCCGCGCTGCTCATGCCTTCCGCATGGAAACGGTCGGACTCTTTCACGATGAGGGCGCCGGTGCCTACGGCAGCCAGGGACGATCCTCTTCCTACCAGGAAGAGGTGGCGAATTCCTTTGAGCAACTGGGCAAGACTCTGGACATGATTTTTCAAATCCGCCAGGTAGGGCTGAACCGCGGGAGCCGCCTGTTTCAGTTCCTGGCGCGTGCGGCGCAAGTCACGCCCACAGAGAACGTCGCCCAGCCACTTCAAGGCCATAAGCGCGGTCAGGTAAGTCTTGCATGACACCGAGAACTCCTTGCCCGCTTGCGTTAGGATTGTCGCGTCCGCTTGCGCTGCCAGTGGGCTATCCGGCGTGTTGGTAATCGCAATCACCGACGACTTGCCACGATTGATTTCGAGAAGCCGGACCGCCTCCGCGCTCTGTCCTGACTGCGAGACCACCACGATCAGGGTCTTCGGATCGAACAACCGGCTCTGGTAGTGAACCAGCTCGGAGGTCTCGACCATCATCGCCGTCAACCCGTGATTGATCAGTTCCAGGTGCAAGGGATGAAGAGCATGGAACGACGAGCCCATGCCGGTCAGGACTACAGTCTTGAACGTTCCTTTCTCGAGACGTGCAGCCAGTTCACGAGATTTCTTCAGTTCTTCCAAACCGGCCAACGTGTCCTCCAGCGCTTGGGGTTGATTGAGGATGTCCCGAAGATATTTGCCTTCGATTACGGAAAACTCAGATAGCACGGTGTCCTCCAGCGGGACCGAACCGGTAGTACCACACTCTAGCCGCGCCGATGAGATTCGTGTCCTCACCAAGGGAAGCCAGGGGCAACTCTGTCTTGTCGTGGGGAACAAAGCGGCAGCTGCCGGCGATGACCTTGCGGATCTCATCCAGAAAGAGGTCGGCACTTTTCATGACACTACCACCCAGCACAATTGCGTCGGGGACGAACATGGTGACCAGGTTGGCCAGACCCAAGCCAAGATAGTGCGCTTCACGTTTCACAGCGCGCTGCGCCCACTCGTCGCCGTTGCGCGCCAGTTCGCAGATTCGCTTGGCGGTCAGCTCTGCTCGATGCGGATAGTCCGGGGGCGTATTAGTTTCCAGCCAGCTGACCATAGCCGGACCCGCCGCCAGTGATTCCCAGCACCCCCGGAAACCGCACGAGCAAAGCGGACCGGAAGCATCGATCACGTGGTGGCCAATTTCGGGATGCGCCTGGTCCACACCTCGATAGACATGTCCCTCGAGAATAATGCCCGCACCAATGCCGGTACCTACCGTCACGTAAATCAGCCGCGACTTATTCCTTCCCGATCCCCAGCCGGCTTCACCCAAAGCGGCGGCATCGGCATCATTCTCCATTGCGACGGGCACGCCGAATATCTTCTCCAAATCCTTGGCTGGATTTTGCCCCCGCCAATGGGGAAAGAAGTTCACGTCGCCGATTTCGCCGGTGAATGGATACACCGGCCCCGTCGACCCGATTCCAATGCCTTGGAGGTTGGCTCCAGTACTGGCCATGGCTGCTCTCAGCATGGTCGCCGTGCGATCGAGTGCACTCTCGTAGGGGCCGTCCGCCTGTGTCGCTGATTCGAAACGGGACAATAGCTTGCCTTCGGGATCCACGATCCCTACCGCAACCTTCGTCCCTCCTATATCGACCGCGCCGACCATGCGTCTCCGAAATCCGGCTCCTTATGCTTACTTCCACTCCACAATCGCGCCCTCGTAAGAACCGAGTTCCATCTTCCAGCTCGAACCCTCGATTTGCATTGGCTTCACCCCTTCAGGCGCGATTCTGCTGACGGAATGCGCACCCGAAGTAGTGAATACCGTTACTCTCTGCGGCTCTGCGCTATGATTGACCAGCACGACGTAGCCGCGGTGATCGCCGTTCAGCGCCGACACCTCCACAGAGGGTTGGTCGGTACGGAAAGCTGGCTTGAGCCCGACCCAGTCACCGAAAGCTTTGTAGATCCGGTGCGTTTTTTCGGGCTGATCAAAGACTGAGGGCACATTCGCCAGGTAGTGCTCGAGAGGATAGGCACTCAGCAGACTCTTCCCGCGGCCTAATGTATTTGCGACCAGCGCGGGACGGTTGTTCTGATCCACCGCAATGACCTTCCCGGTAGTTACTTCCAAAAGCGTCCCCCACGACTCGATTGTCTGCGTAGGCACGCTGTAGTGGAAAGTGTCGCCGGGCTTCAAGTCACCAAAAGGCGCTACGATCTTCAGCGTGACTTCGGAACTCGGCGCACGATCAACGAGGCGTACACCGAATAGGGAAGCCATGTCAGGAATTGAGCCATCGGAGGCCACTGACGCATACAGAAACCCACCATTTTCCACGTATTGCTTTACCTTCTCGTAAAAGTCGGAGTGCACATGCGCCAGGAACGGATCAGCTGTGCTGGTTATGGGGGAAGGCATGAACAGCATGGGGCGCTTCGCCCAATCAGCATACTCGCGTGGGAAATCCGCCTTCAGGCTGGCACGGCGCGCCAGTATAAAAGAAGTAAGCGCAGAACTCATCAGCCACTGATTCGCGCGGCTTACATCCGGTTGTGGACGTCCGGGCATAGCATCGCCGTCGGAAGTAGAGACGTAAGGAGTAACTTCCGGACCGGTCAGGCCGAAATGAGAAAAGTCACCGTGCGCTTTTGCCCACTCGTCGGGAATCACGATACCAATGTCGGCGGGCGCCGGAGCAATGCCGGTGAGATCAAGCTGACCGACTACCTGGGAGAATTTCTTAAATTCTCTGGCTAGCGGCTTGTCCTGTCGATCCCAGCTCGTCATGCCCCAACCTGTCTCCTGAGGAGTGCGCAGATACGGCACCTTGTGGAACTGCTCTGGCGAGGCATCCGTATAGCACCAGAGATCCACTCCGATGCTGCCCGCGCCAATGCCGGAATATATCTGGGCACGATCGTAGGAGGCAATCCGCTCGGGCGAGAACTGTGCGGTGGAGGCACCCATCTCGTGAATCATCACCGGACGACCGGCGCCCTGCGAGAGTGTGATCTCAAAGGCCGCTCCATACGTACCACGCGCGGAAAGCAGTGCGTCCGGAAACAGATCAGGAGCATAGAGCGTGAAGGGGTGGACGCTCAAAAAATCGACAAACTTGGCTATGTTGTCCGCGCGAAATGGCCCGTGTGTAATTTCTTCGCCGCTGGTTCCGACGACTACAGGGTGAAGTTTGTCGTACTCCCGGACG
>DASQYT010000276.1:0-3521 GCA_035639075.1 Candidatus Elarobacter sp. | reverse complement strand
CGACGCCTTCTTCGAAAAGCTTCATCGCGTCGTCCAAAGAAAGCTGCGGGCTTTCTAATCGCCGGACGACTTCCTCAAGGCGGGCGAGCGAGCGCTCAAAATCCGGCTTTTTCTGCGGTTCGGGCTTTTTGGGAGCAGGTGAATTCACGCGATTGGCCTGTATCCTTTAGTTGGCAGTAGACGCGTACTTCTGACAGCGCCCGCAATAGTAAGTTGAACGGCCGCCTTGCTCCATGCGCCGGAGCGGCTCACCGCAGCGCCGGCAGGGTTTTCCTTCGCGGCCGTATACGCGGAGAACCCTTTCCAGACCTTGGAACCACCACTCCGGATTGCGAAAGTCGGGCGCCGGATGCAGACAGCATTCTAAGGCACGCGCGAGAACGGACACAATTGCTTTGTGCAAGCGGCGCGCTTCCTGCGGTTGCAGAGTGTTGGCGCGGCGGCGCGGATTGAAGCGGGCGTGCCACAGAGACTCACAGGAGTAGATGTTGCCAATGCCGGCGACGTACGATTGGTCCAGCAAGAAATCCTTTAAGGGACGCTTTGACGCGGCGAGCAATTGGGCAAGTTGGCCCGAGGTGAAATCACGCGAGAGGGCGTCGATGCCCAGAACGCTGAGCCCGGAACAATCTTCGACGGATTCCCAGAAATGGACCCGACCGAAATGGCGGCGGTCGGCGAAACCCAGAACACCCTTGTCCAGTTCAAGAGCTACATCGACGTGCACGTCGCTCTTGTCCTGATTGGCGCGTTTCAGTAGTTCTTTACCGTTTGCAAACCACAGGAGTTGGCCATCGAGGCGAAAGTGCATCGTCAGAAGGCCATGGCCCAGGATGAGAAGCAGGTATTTGCCTTTGCGATCGACGATGAGAATGCGCTGTCCCTGAGCATGACGCGCGACATGCGAAGCGGTTTGCGGTTTTGTGGCAATGGGATGAAAGACGTGAACGCAACGGATTCTTCGACCCTGGACGAGAGGACGAAGCGTGCGGGCAACGGCTTCCACTTCCGGAAGTTCGGGCATGGCTGCAGTATGGGATCAAGATCCCGGCTTGAGAGTGAGCGTGTGTTTTCGAGTCCGCTCTTCAGCAGCATCGCTGAACGGCGCGAAAATGGGTTTCCCCTCGTACCAATAGGAAAACTGATCGGAGTAATGGCTGCTACCCGGCTGGCCAGACTGCCCCGCGGTGATGAGCATGATGGATTCATCCCAGTTTTTGGGGTTGCCGACGAAGCGCATCGCAGGGCCGTGAGTCTTCGAGGCGGCGCGCGCGCTATATTGCGTTCCCGATTGAGGTTTGTCTGCGATGCTAAGAAAGCGCTTCAACAAACCCTCGTGTCCAATTGGGTGGAACATGTCGAGCGAATTGAAACGCTTCCACGCCCAATCCTCGACGCGCTCACTCCTGCTCTGTTCGGCAAGCTTGCTCGCAGCGAGGTCAGCAGCGGCGGCCAGGAATTCGTCATACGTTTTGTAGGACACAGGCAGCCATTTCGCGGGTCGATCCGTGAGGATTCTTTGCAGAAACGTGGTGCTTCGCCACTGATAAAGATTTGTATCTTTTCCGAGAAACGGCTCGAGAAGCAGGTCGATGGCCGCCCGGCGCGCCGCGTGAAGAAAAGAAACTTCTGGAGAATCGGCGTCGGCGATTCCGTTCCAATCCTTCAAACCATCGATAAGTTTTTGAGCGCGCGCATCTTTGGGCTTCACGGTTCTCGCTGCCGCCAATAATTGATCCGCGAGGAACACGTGAGGATAACTATACGTGTCGGTTTGGACTTTCAGCATGTCCTCGGGCCGCAAATCGTGGCGGTCATGCAATAAATCGTAGATGCGCGCGGTGCGATAGGGCTCTTCCCAGCGGTCCGTTAGATACGGCTTGTAATTTGGTCCCACCACGCGGGCGTTGGCGGTGATGATCAGGCCACTCTCCGGATTGAGCGCTTGCGGGAGCCGGTCAAACGGAATGTAGCCCGTCCATTCATAGTCGTCCACGTCGCCGGGAACGGGAATTTCGCCGTGGCCTTTCTTGCGGATAGGCACGCGAGCAGCCATCACGTATCCGATATTGCCCTCGACGTCTGCGTAAATCGCGTTCTGCGCCGGGCCCCAGACGCCTTTCATGTTTTCGCGGAATTCTTTCCAATTGCGCGCCTTGCCAAGCCAGGTGTAGCTGCTAGCGAGCCCGCCCGGTTCCGTGGCAGTCCAACGCAGCGCATAGGCTTTGTCTCCCTCGCGATGAACAATGGGACCGTGGCGTGTCACGGTCACCCTTAGGTGCTCGTCGGGCTGACCTCCAACGTGAATGGTCTCGTCGAAAATTTGGGCCTTTGTCCACGCGCCTTTTACACGATACTCATCAGGCGAGGAGGGGTCGAACGTCTCGACGTAAAGATCCTGAACGTCGGCGCCGCTATTGGTGAAGCCCCAGGCGATGCGGTCGTTGTGGCCGATGATGATCATCGGCGCGCCGGGAAGCGTGAATCCCTTAATGTTCCAGCCCGGTGCGGTGAGGTGAATCTCGTACCAGATGGAAGGGATCATCAGCTCAAGGTGCGTGTCATTGGCAAGCAAAGGCTTGCCGGTGGCCGTGTGTGCGCCACTCACGACCCAATTGTTGCTGCCGAGGCCTTGGCGAATATCATTTTTTGATTCGGCGAGGAAAGCTTGAACTGATTCTGCGAGCGCAGAGGTCAGGTCGACGTCGCTTTCACTTATCGCCATGCTCGGTGCAACACTACTGCTAGCTTTCAGTACGGTATCTGGCTGCATATCGTCGTCATCATCGTCATCCTCCGAATCTGCTGCGGAACGTTGCGAGCCGTCATCGATAACCTTGGGATCGCCGACAACGAAATGATCCATTGCGGCTTCTTCCGAGAAGAGATCCTTCGCGCGGTCCGGCCCTGCGCGTTCCGCGACTTTGGAGCGATTCAATTCTCTTTCCCAAGTATTCGTCAGAGTGCGATACATGTAGCCCGAAATGGCTATTGTGTCGGACGGCTGCCACGGTTTGGGCTCGTAGCGGAGAAGCGAGAATTCAAGAGGAAGATTTTTCTTATGCTGCGCGATAAATTGATTCACGCCGCGCGCGTAGGCTTCCATCACCTTGCGGGATTCGGCGTCCAGGAGCGTGGCGTCGCGCTCAGCGGCGCGAGCAAATCCGTTGGTGCGGAACTCTTTGTCGATGGCAAGCGTTCTGGGACCCAGAATCTCAGAAAGTTGCCCGCGGGCGACGCGGCGGAGCAAGTCCATCTGCCAGAGACGATCTTGCGCCATGACGTAGCCCTGAGCTTCCGCAAGATCTTCGACTGACGCGGAGCGGATGTGCGGGACGCCCCAGCGATCACGTTCGACGGTGACTTCGTGCTGAAGACCGGGAAGAGAAGTGCTTCCATCGATTTGTGGGAGCGGGCGGTAGATGAACCGCCAGGCTAAGGTGCCTGTTGCGATCACAAGAATGGCGAAGGTCCAATAGAAGACGCGAAGAAGGGTCCGCAAGTTTGCTCCCGCCGATTTG
>DASQYT010000275.1:0-3864 GCA_035639075.1 Candidatus Elarobacter sp. | reverse complement strand
AAACGTCATTGCCGCCCATACCGCCCAGCCATGCCGCTGTGAGCCGGTCATACGGCCGAGCGTGTAAGTGAGGCCGGAGGGAATCGCGAAAATCAATACCAGCTGGAAGAAGTTCGAAAAGGGAGTGGGATTCTCGAAAGGATGCGCGCTATTGGCGCCAAAAAATCCACCACCATTGGTGCCAAATTCCTTGATGACTTCCTGGGATGCCACGGGACCTTGCGCAATAACCTGCTGCGTTACAGTTTGTGTAGTGACCTTGCCATCTGTTCCGGTCCCTTGTACGGTTTGGGGCTCGATCAACTGCACCGTGGTGTAGGGTTTCAGGTTCTGAACGACGCCCTGAGACACCAAGACTAGCGAACCTACGACGCAAATTGGCAGCAAAACCCAAAGCAGGCAGCGCGTGGTGTCCACCCAGAAGTTTCCGAGCTTATCGGTTTCCTTACGCGCGATCCCGCGAATCACGACAATCGCCAGGACGATGCCGACCGCAGCGGACGCGAAGTTGTGATACGCCAGCCCGGCCATCTGCGTGAGATAGCTCATCGTGGATTCGCCGCTGTACGCCTGCCAGTTCGTATTCGTTGTGAACGAAGCCGCTGTACCAAAAGCCAGACCGGGTTCCACGTTCGCAAACTTCTGCGGGTTGAGAGGCAGCCACTTCTGCGTGCGCTCGATCAGATACAGGAGCGCCATCGAAACGCCGCTGAACAAGAGCATGGCGATGGCGTATTCCGTCCAACGCATGTCATGCTTCTCATCGACGCCGGTCAGGCGGTATACGAGCTTCTCAATTGGTCGCAGAACGGGATCGAGAAACGTCTTTTCCCGGTTGAACACGCAGGTCATGAAGATCCCAACTGGCTTCGTCAATAAGAAGATCACCAGCAGGTAGAAACCGATTTGAAACCAGCCATTGGCCGTCATGCTTAGAACTCCTCTGGCTTCAGCAGGGCGTAAAGCAAATACCCGCAGAGAAGGACACAGATAAACAGCAACACCGCATTCCCTAAACTCATTGCTCGCTCCTATCTAAGCCGTTCGCAGCCGCGCACGTAGAGGATGCCTGCGCCAACAAACAGTGCCGTCGCCGCCAAGAAGATGATGTCTAGCATGAGTACATTCCTCCGGTCCGGAATCTGGAACTTCAAGAGGATGGCCGTCGCTCTCCACATTCCGGTAATTCGACGAACTGAACCTCTCCCTACAGTCAAAGACAACGTAGCGAACTCGTGCTCAGAAAGTCCCCAGCGGTTCATAAAGATTTCATAAGGGTGTCCGGGTAAGTCGTAAGAAAAGCAATCGCTTAAAGTGGTCTCTGTACAGTCGCGCACTCTGATGCGCATTCAACCCGCAAAGCCATACCAATTCGACCGCCAGTTTCAAATTGAACCATTTCTGGAGTTCCGTTCCATCACGGGTATCCTGCCCAAAGCGGTGCAAGAAGCCCTTCGCCGAACTCAATTCTTATCAATCGTTTAGCTCGACGGATGCGTTTAGGCTTGGACATAAGCGTGCCTTTGTTTTCGGGGGGATTCTTGTGTCTAGCCTTCAGCGCAGAAATCGAAATCCGATCAGCACCCTTAGGCTAACTATCAGGTCACTACTGTCCGTCAGCTTAGCGTTCTCACTCCCGTTGGTTTCAGCGCCGCTTCGAGCGCAGGACTCCTCCGCCATCGAATACCGTGCCAAGGCCGACTATCTGGCAAATTTTCCCAGCTTTGTAGAATGGTCTCCAGAGGCGCTGCCACCTGTGACAGCACCCTTTCTGGTTTGTGTTTTTGGCGAGTTTACCTTTGGAACTTCGCTGGCAGAGATAACCCGAGGCACTGCCGTACAGGGGCGGCGTATCGAAATTCGCTGGGTACGAAAGCTACAGGAACTGTCCGCCTGCCAGATTTTGTTCGTTAGCCGCTCGGAGCGGAAGAGATACAACCAGTCGCTGGACGCGGTGCGCGGCCGAATGGTGCTTACCGTCGGGGAAACACCAGGGTTTCTTGACGCTGGCGGAATCGTAAGTTTCTCCAGCCAGCCAGGCGCGATTCAATTTGACGTGAATCTGGAGGCTGCCAACAAGGCCCACTTGAAAATCAGTTCGCGCCTGCTCGCCTTGGCGCGACGCATTGTGAATCAGGCGGAAGCTGCGAAGAGCTGACATGCCAATCCGCGCCGGCTTTCAAGATTTAGCCGGGAGGGGGAAAGCGTACATGCCCAACGCAATCATTGATCTCGCTGAGCTGTTGGCGCGCGTCGAAAATGACCGCGGACTCATACGTGAACTCTTATTGATTTTCAAGGATGAATTCCCCGGGCATGTCCAGGCTCTGCGCGATGCCGTCGATTCCATGGATGGGGATCGTGTCACTGCCGAGGCCCATACTTTGAAAGGAATGCTTTCCAACCTGGCGGCAACCTCGGCAGCGGACGCCGCCGCCCGTCTCGAGCAACTGGGCCAAAATCGAGAGACTTCCAAGTTTCAGGAAGCTTGCTCCACGTTCGAGAATGTAAGCAAGGATCTCCTGCTGCAATTGGACGCATGCATGGCAGAGGTGCATGGATGAGGATTCTGGTCGCCGATGATGAAATGATGTCGCGGAAATTGCTCCTGAAAACGCTGGAGCGTGCGGGTTACGAAGTGACCGCCGTGGAGAATGGCCGCCTGGCGGCGGAGCAGTTGTGCCTGCCAGATGGGCCAAGGCTCGCGCTACTGGACTGGGTAATGCCAGAGCTGGATGGTCCGGGCGTTTGCCGCCAAGTGCGGAAAACGAAACACCAGTCCTACGTCTATATGGTGTTGCTTACATCAAAGGAATCGAAAGAAGACGTCGTCGCAGGGCTCGAATCCGGGGCCGATGATTATCTGATTAAACCGTTTGACCCCGAAGAGCTGAAAGCGCGCCTCCGCACCGGCTTGCGAATCCTCAATCTTGAAGACCGCTTGATCGAGGCCCGCGAGGAGATGCGATTCCAGGCCACCCATGACGGGCTGACCTCGCTCTGGAATCGCGGCGTGATTATGGATCTGCTGGGCCGCGAACTTGCCCGTTCCAGGCGGGAACATGTCTCCACGGCCATATTGATGTGCGACCTCGATCACTTCAAGGGCGTGAACGATACCTACGGCCACGTCACCGGTGACGACGTCCTGAAAGAAACGGCCAAGCGGCTGCTGGCCTCCGTGCGATCTTACGATTTCGTCGGAAGGTATGGCGGCGAGGAGTTCCTGGTAGTCCTTAACAACTGCAAACCGGCTTTTGCCTTTGCCCGCGCCGAGGAGATTTGCAAAGCCATCTCCCAAAAACCAATGCCTTCATCCAGTGGTCCGATTCCCATTACCATGAGTCTCGGGCTATTGCTGAGCCAGGAGTGGGGCTTCCGCCCGGTGGAAGAACTTCTTCATGAGGCTGACGTAGCTCTTTATGCTGCCAAGGCGGCTGGACGCAATTGCGTGAAACTCGCTAGCCCCACCACGCCCTCACTTGCTCCAGAGCCGCAGGAACAGGAGCATATCCGGATGCGCCGCTGATCGTCAGACATGGCTCGCTCCGGAAAACTTTTCTTCTTCCGGTGTTCTACGCAATCTTTGCTCCGGATTTTGACTGCGCCATCATTTGCCGCATGGCCGCGGTGGATCCTGGCGCCCGCTTTTCCCGCCACGCTTCCAATCGTTTGCAAGTTTCTTCTATGTGGTGGAAAAGAAGCGGATTCTTGAAGGCTGCGCGCCATGTCGGAACGATCGATCGCATGCGGTCCCACACCACCCAAATCTCGCCGTTACTGTCGAAAAATAATTCGTCGTTGATCAGTCCGCGGTTGACTATGCCCGCCACCATGTCCCAGTAGCTGATCACCATGCGGATG
>DASQYT010000274.1:0-12537 GCA_035639075.1 Candidatus Elarobacter sp. | reverse complement strand
CTCAGCGTGCGGCGACTGATCCGACTGGGTAGGGGCGTCTCCGCGTTGTCTTTCTCTTGTCTCTTCTGTATGCGTAACTCGCCCGCGCAATCAGCTCCGCAGGGCCTCAACGATCATCGCGATTCCCTGCCCTCCGCCGATACACGCCGTCGCCATCCCATACCGCAATCCATTTCGCCGCAACTCATTCAAAATCGTAATCACCAGCCGCGTCCCCGAAGCCCCCAGCGGATGCCCGAGCGCTATCGCTCCGCCGTTCACATTTGTCTTATCACGATTCAATCCCAGCACCCTTTCCACGGAAAGGTATTGCGCCGCGAACGCCTCGTTCACTTCCACGCGATCCATCTGCTCCAGCGTAAGCCCCGCGAGCTTCAACGCCTTCTGCGACGACGGCACCGGCCCAATCCCCATGATGCTCGGATCGACTCCCGCCACTGCCCACGAAACAATGCGACCCACCGGCTTCAGCCCGCGCTCCTTCGCGGTTTTCTCTCGCGTCACCACCACCGCCGCTCCGCCGTCAACAATCCCGCTGGCGTTCCCCGCCGTCACAATCCCGTCCTTCTTGAACGACGGCGCCAGTTTTTCCAAAGTCTCCATCGTCGTTTCCGGCCGCCGGTGATCGTCTTCGCTCACGACTGTAGTTTTCTTTCCCTGCTTCACTTCGACCGGTACCAGCTCTTCCTTGATGCGGCACGCCTTGTAAGCCGCATCCGCTGCCTGCTGGCTGCGCAGCGCATACGCGTCCGCATCTTTTCGCGTGATGCCCTGTTGCTCGGCCAGTTTTTCGGCTGTCAGCGCCATCGGCAATCCACAATACGTGTCCGTCAGCCCGGCCATCAACGAATCTTCCAGCGTCCCGCCGCCGAGTTTCAAGCCAGTCCGCGCCCCGCGAATCACAAATGGTGCCTGCGTCATGTTCTCCATGCCGCCCGCTAGCACCATGTTCGCTTCGCCAAGGAGCAAGCGCTGCGCCGCCTGCGCAATCGCTTCAATCCCCGACCCGCATAGCCGGTTCACCGTCACCGCCGGCGTTTCGATTTTCAGCCCAGCCTTCAATCCCACGTGCCGCGCGCCATACAGTGCGTCTGCGCTCGTCTGCATCACGTTGCCAAAAATCGCATGATCAAACTCACCTGGATCAACGTTCGAACGCCGGATCGCCTCCCTCGAAGCGTGCGCCGCCAAATCAATCGCGCTTACGTCCGAAAACGCCCCGTTGTACCGCGCCATCGGCGTCCGCGCCCCCGCCACAATCACCACGTCCGTCGGAAACATAAGTTCCTCACTTCTTCAAAATCGCCATCCCTAGTCTACTGCTTTACTCCAAAACGCAGAAACGCACGTTCATCTCTGCTCCGGCGTAAAACCTCGCGAGCGGTTTCCTTCTACCAGATGGTCTTGAGCTGTTTGGAACTGCGGATATTCCGGTCTTTCGTCACAAGCGCGATGCCCTCGGCCACGGCCGTGGCTCCAATTAGCCGGTCGCATGGATCGCTTGGATAACTAAGTGGAAACTGAGTTGCAAGCACAGCAATCTTCGGAGTGATGAGGCGAACTGCTGTCCGCGCCACAATTTCTTCCACAAATGCCTCTGCGGTTCCGCTGATATCCAATCGTCCCGTGGTCATCAGCCACGCCAATTCCCACAGTGTGATCGCAGAGATTCCAATTCCCCCTTCGCGGCCTGCTTTACGAATCGCGTCACCGGCTGTCCTCGAGAGCCTTCCGGGATCGCTTGCCATCCAGACCACTACGTGCGTGTCCAGAAGAATCACTTCTTGAAGACCTTCCACTCTTTCAGCGGCACGACTGGCGACTCGATGTCGCCGACAATCTTCATCCGGCCAACCATGAATCCGAAGAGATCGCCGTTATCCCTCGCCGCGGGCACTACTTTCACGACCGGTTTCCCGCGCTTCGTCACGACTACCGGCTCTCCCGTAGCTTGTACGTCGTCCATTACCGCCAGGCAGCGTGCCTTGAAAACGCTTGCTCGCATCTGTTTCATGGTGCCCTCTTCACGTCCATAGTCATTTTACCATGACCTATTGAGTTTGGCCACCTCCCTTGCCATTGGCTATTGCGAAATTGTGAGGCTCATCACAACCTCGGCCACCAAGCGTCACAACCACGCGCGGACCTCAAGAAGTCTAAAGCTTCGGCGTTTCCAGTGCCACCACTGTATCCCCGCCGCGCTTCCTTGCCTCTTCGATCGAAAACTCCGCGCGATTGATCAAATCCGTCACAATATCTTCGCTGTCGAACTCATGCTTCGGCACGGCTTCGACGATTCCAGCGCTCAGCGTAATCTGAGTCGAGTCCCATGGCGGCCGCAGCCCGCTTGCCGCGCGCCGCAGTTTATCCGCCAGATTCTGCGCGCCTGCCAAAGTCGTATCCGGTAAAATAAACGCTAGTGACCACGACGTATATTTTACCGCCACGTCGTTCTGGCGCACGATCGGCTGCAATGACCGCGCCAATTGCTCCAAAAATCGCTCCAGCGGCGACTCCCCTTGCTGCCTCAGCAATTCCGCCCCGTGGTCAATCTGCAAAATCGTCAACGCCAGCGGCGTCCCCTGTGTCCGCGCGCGGTCCGCTTCCGTCAGCAAACAACTCTGGTACGAACTGCGGCTCAGCAAACCTGAGCGCTCATCGGAAACGCCCATTCGCCGCACCAGCGACCGCAGGCGCGTGTGGCTGACGCTCATCAGCATCTGGTCGCCAATCGCTTGTAAGAAGTACGCCTCATTCGGCTTCCACTTGTGGTCGTCCGCGTGCCCGACGATCAGCATTCCCGCCGGCATCTGCGTCTCTTTGTCCATGATCATCACGCCGAGCGCCGTAGCCAGCCCGAGATCACTCAAAATCGATCCTTCCGTCGCCTGCACCACCAGCCCCCCGAGTTCGTCCGGTTCCGCCTTCTCGATGTGTGCGAGGAGCAGCACCACCTGTGCGCCAGGTGCTGGCTTCACGCCAGGCGCGCAAAACTCCGCGGCCATTTCCGGCGGCCGTCCCGGTGCGCCGACAACCGCCAGCGCGCGAGTTCCGTGCAGATAGGTGCCCACTTCGCTGACAGTTGTGTTCAGCATCGCCCGCGGCGTCTGCTGGCGGAATATTTTTTGGTTGACCTCGGAAATCTTGGAAAGATCCCGCAACGTCTCCGCTGAATACACTCCGGTTTTCGTGATGATAGGCGAAGGCGTCTCTTCGACGCGTGCGACCGGTGCGGCCGCTACGGTGACAGGACTTGTCTTAGGCTTGGGCGGCGCTCCCTGGGGCCACCAATTCGCCATTTGGTAAAGATTGGACAGCCGTGCGTTCCGCTCTTCTTCTCCCGGGAACATCGCCGCGATTTTTTGCAGGCGCTCCAGCGCCTTGTTCTGCAGCGAGTACTGCAAAAAAATCTCTGTCTGCACGATCAAGTCTTCAAGTGCTTGCAACTGCCGCCCTTCTTCACTGCTGGGAGAAGGAGCCAGAGCTGCCTGCGCGTGATGCGTGTGTGAGGCGTGCCCCGGCGTCGGAGTGCCGGACTTCAATAGTCGGCTGGCAATGCGCTTCAGCTGCGCCTCGTCCACTTTGCCGCGCAGCAGTTCCATCCGCTCCTGATTGCGAAAGTCGTACGCGTCGATGTCCACCAGCCTCTCGAGGGACTCCGCCGCCTTTTTGACGTTTCCCGACGTCAGATACACATCGAACAGCTTGATCAGCACTTCGAAATATTGTGATTCGCGGTTCAATTCATTGTGGACAGACGCCCAAAACTCAAGAATCGTCTGCGAATGCGGATATTTGGCGCCCACGCCATCCATCAACGCCACGAATTCATTTTGCTTTTTGTCGGCAAACATCCTCCGTTTCAGCAGCAGCAGGATTTCCGTGGCCTTCTGGTCCTGACCTGCGGCGACGTAACGGTCCGCGAGTTCAAACAGGTGGGTCACGCCTTCATTTTTTTCTCGGAGAAGCCGTTCGAGCAGCCCGCGCGCGCGTTCGAGGCTTCCTGATCGCATCAGTGCGTCGCTATAGGTGACGAGAAAAGCCGCGTCACTTTCGGATGCGGCAAAGGGTTCCAGCAGGGTGGCAGCACGTACGGCATTTCCCGTCTGCATGTTTGCCTGGGCGTACAGCAATGCCACGCTACGTTCTTGCGGCGCAAGTTTGTACGCGCGGCCAAGAATTTGCAGCGCATCCGCGGATGCGCCGCTCGCCGAAGCAAGCTGCCCGGCCCGCAAAAACGCTCGCGCGGCCAGAGCATTCTTGCCGATGCGTTCGGCTCCTTCCGCAAGACGAAGCTGCCGCGACAGATTTTCCGGGTCGAGCTGCGTGAGCCGCTCCCAGCAGAAGAGCGCGTCCTCATCACGGTTCGCAGCCGCAAATAGCTCCGCGGCTTTCGTGTATTGCTCAATGGCTTCCTCGGGATGATTCTGTTTTTGTTGCAGAAAGGCGTATCGAGCGATGCGCTCGGGCGGCTGGCCCCGGCCAGCGCGCAGAAAGCGGTTATAGATAGCCAGCGCCTTGGTCTCGTCCTTTGGATCGACCAGCAAATCAAACAGCAGGCCGTAGTAAACAGCCGCCCGGTCCGGCTGGTCCATTCGGGCGTAGAGATCGCCGAGCGCCTGCGTGGCTTCCTGGTGCTGCGGTGACTCGTCGAGCACGGCGAGATATGCCACGATGGCGTCCTCGACGCGGTTCTTCTCGAGGAAGCGCTTGGCGCGATCCAGATGTTTGCTTACGTCTGCGGCCATCCGTTCCGGTTGCCTTTGCGGTGACTGAAAGCTGTCGATCCGGCCCAAACTTGCGCTAAACAATTTCAAATAGATGACGGTTCCGGGCCGCTCGTTGCGTCCGGCGCGAACTGCCCTGATTAACTATATACCCCAGTCGGGAAGCGGCAAAACTCGCGAAATCCGCTGATGCAGTATGCGTCACCCGAGTTCAATCCGTTCAGAATCAGTCAAGCCGGCCGCAGAGTTGCCCGATGGTACAATCGGCCTGCATTATGACGACGACCGACCCAGCTCCTCACTATGCCCTCGGTAGTTCCGACGCCGAACATGAGCGCCTCATCCGGCAAGCCGCGCTGCTTGCTCCGTTCACCGAACGATTTTTCCGTAGCGCGGGCATTGGTCTCGGCCAGCGTGTGCTTGACCTCGGCTCAGGCGTCGGTGATGTAGCCATGCTTGCAGCCAAGCTGGTTGGTCCTTCAGGTGAAGTAGTCGGCGTTGAGCGCGACCCGCGCTCGATCGCGCGTGCTAGTGCTCGCGTCGCCGATGCCGGCTTGCCCAATGTGACCTTCACCCAATCCGATGTTTCTCAAATCTCTAGCAGCAAGCCCTTCGACGCCGTCGTGGGTCGTTTCATCCTGATGTTTCTTCCCGATCCTCTTCTCGTCCTGCGCTCCTTGACTCCACTGGTCCGTCCCCGCGGAGTAGTTGCTTTCCACGAACTTTCTTGGGCGCCTTTTCTCTTGCTTGCCGCACGCCTGCCGCTCTGGTTTGCGGCCACTTCGCTGATTCACGAAACTTTTCGGCGTTCCGGCGCAAACACGGAGATGGGCTTCGCCCTTTACCAGGTTTTCCAGCAGGCGGGACTGCCTCCACCAACCATGAGTCTGGAGATGCCGCTCGGCAATGATCCGGAATTCGTACGCTGGGTCCCCGACGTTCTTGCCAGTTTATTGCCGCAAGTTCGGCAGTTTAATCTTCCCCTTGAGCCACTCGGGGACCTCAATACCCTGCGAGAGCGACTTCAAGCCGAGGTTGCGGCATCAAACTCAGTTGTCACTTGGATGGCCATGGTTAGCGCCTGGTCCCGCAAACCCGCAACCCATACCTAGTTCCCTCAGCCGCTTTCACCCGCGTTCCCGCGCAGCCTTCTTGGAAGCAGCAACATCAACGTTGCCGACGCAAACAACGAAACGCCCGCAACCGCCAAGCCACCGTACAGGCTTCCCGTTTCCTGGCTGATCCAGCCGATCGCATAAGGTCCCACGAATCCGCCCAGATTCGCGAGCGAACTCACCAGGGCGATCCCGGACGCTGCCGCAAATCCCGTCAGGAAATCGCCCGGCAGCGAATAGAAAGGGCCATAGACGCTGTAGATGCCCAGCGCAGCAAACGACAGAAGCAGAACCGTCCCGAAAATAGAATGAGTCGCCCCCAGCGACGCCAAAGCGATTCCGGCGGTAATCGCAGGAATCGCCGCATGAAATCTCCGCTCCCGCCTACGATCGGAACTTCGCGACACCAGTACCATCACCGGCAAGCCGACAAGGTGAGGGATCATCACGACAAGCCCGACCAAACTGTTGGATATTCCGCTCGACAGCGATTTCACCAGTTGCGGCATCCAAAAGTTCATCCCGTACATTGCGGTATTCAAGGTGAATCCGATCGATCCCAGATGCCAGATCCGCCTATTCATCATCGCCTGCACCGCTGAAATTTTGTGGCTCGCCAGTTTCTTGCGTTCTTCGTTCGCCAGCCCCGCTTCAATCCAGTCTTTTTCTTCCTTGCTGAGAAATTTAGCCTCCGCCGGCCGGCTGGGCAGCAAAAAGTACGTCAGCACGCCGCCAATTACGGCCGGAATTCCTTCCAGAATCAGGAGCCAGCGCCAGCCGCTGACGCTCAGCCAGTGCACATGATCCATGATAAAAGTGGAAACCGGAGCACCCAGTATGCTGGTGACAGGTATGCCCGCGAGGAACAGAGCAATTGCCTGCGCCTGATGGCGCTGTCGAAACCAGTAGGTCAGATACAACGCGATTCCTGGAAAATAACCTGCTTCCGCCAGCCCCAGCAAAAAACGAACCGCATAGAGTTGTTGCACTGAATTTACCAGGCCCGTCAGCGTGGCCAGAATTCCCCAGGTAATCAGGATCCGCGCA
Source organism: Candidatus Elarobacter sp. (assembly GCA_035639075.1). GTDB lineage: Bacteria > Acidobacteriota > Terriglobia > Acidiferrales > UBA7541 > Acidiferrum. The sequence goes on along the minus strand of DASQYT010000274.1, from coordinate 5,648 downwards.
ATCCAGATCCGCGCTCCTAGCTTGTGCAGCAGCAAGTTGCTGGGAATTTCAAACAGAAAGTATCCAAAAAAAAAGATCCCGGCCACCAGCCCATACTGTTTGGCTGTAATGGCCAGTTCCTTGTTCATCGTCAGCGCGGCAAACCCGATGTTGATCCGGTCCAGAAAGGAAATGATATACAAAAGAAAAACGAAGGGAATAATCCGCATCCGCACTTTGCGAACAATTCTGGCTTCGTCGGGCATGACGGCGGTTTCTGTTTCGTTCGCCATGATCACCTCGGTCCGTGTCTGCCCAATCGAAGGGCCGCCGCCTCGGCCCGCGTCGCCAGTCGAAGGCATGTCGTGTAAGGAATGCCGAGACTCTACGGTGGGAAAGTTCACCCGTCAAGGTACGCGGCCGTTTGGTAGCGAGTTAGTTCTTATTTACCGCTTGGCCACAAGCCAAGCGAATTTGAGAACAGGTTAGCCTGTCCTTGCTATCTTTGGTAAGTAGTTGTCAATCGCTGTTTAATATTGATGACTGGATGAATCAGCTTAATCTCGCGGCTACGGTCGAGACGCGACCCCTCTCAAGCGCCTCAAGCGATAGACACGCTTTTGAGGACCCCCATGTTTCCTCGGGAACGACATCACGGCATCATTCTTGTGGCCGACGACAATGAGTCTACGCGGGAGCTGCTCTCCAGCTTGCTAACCGAGGAGGGATATCACGTCATTTGTGTCTCGGACGGTGAGCAAGTGCTGGAAAAAATAAGCGCCGATTCCATTGACGTTGCCGTGCTGGATGTGCTCATGCCGCGCAAGACAGGCTTCGAAGCTTGCCTGGCCATCAAGTCAAACCCGGAAACGCGGCTGATCCCCGTCTTGCTGCTGACCAGCCTCAACAGCAACGATGACCGCATTCGCGGAATCATGTGCGGGGCCGATGATTTCCTATGCAAGCCGGTGAACAGGCACGAACTGCTTGCTCGAATGTATTCTTTGCTGCGATTGAAACAGTTCACCGACGAGCTGGACAACGCTGAAGCCGTGCTCTTCAGTCTGGCGTTGAGCATCGAGGCCAAGGATCCTTATACCGAGGGGCACTGCGAACGACTCTCCAAATACTCCGTTGCCGTGGCGGATAAGCTGGGCTTGCCTGAGGATCTTCGCGTGGCTATCCGTCGCGGCGGCCTCGTTCACGACATTGGCAAGCTGGCCGTCCCAGAAAGCATTCTTCTTAGACCTGGACCGCTCACTCCCGAGGAGCGCAAGATCATGGAGCAGCACACTGTTGCTGGCGAGCGAATCTGCGCTCCGCTGCGCTCGTTCCGCCATGTCCTCCCGATTATTCGTTCTCATCACGAAAAGCAAGACGGCTCTGGTTACCCTGACGGGTTGAAGGGCGACCAGGTTCCCCTCACTGCACGCATTTTGCAAATCACCGATATTTATGACGCGCTAACCACGGATCGGCCTTATCGCAAGGCTCTCTCCGCAGAAAAGGCTTTTGCCATCATGAGGGAAGAAGTTAAGCGCGGCTGGTGGGATGGTTCTGTGTTGGATGAGTTTGAAACCGTTGTTCATTCCCGTGAGCCGCTGCAACCCGTGGGTGCCAGTCGTAAATGACTCCTCTCAGCCCTCATTGGCACGCAACCCGAAACGCCTCGTGGATGCAGGAAAGCCGCCTGATCCTCGCGGGATTCATCGCCGCGGCGGCGATCATGGCGTTCGTCGGTTGGGAATCCTACAGAGATACCACTCGAGTCGCCGTTGCTGCCGCGGCGCGAAAGCGCAGCTTCGAGGTTCGCGGCTTACTCACCGACGCCACCGCCCTGCTCGTTAACGCGGAAACGGGACAACGTGGCTTTTTGCTCACGGGAGACGACGCTTACCTTGAGCCTTATCGAAACGCGATCAACAACCTCGACCGCGTTATAAGTGAGCTGAAGAACTCTACAGCGGACAATCCCACCCAACAAAGACGCATTCAGTTACTCAGAGGCCTTGTCGAAAAGAAAATAGCGGAGTTGCAAAAGACAATCGACCTCCGCAAGAAGAAAGGCCTTGCGGCCGCCAATGAAATCGTCCTGAGCGGCGAAGGAAAACAATGGATGGATCAGATTCGCGGGGTCCTCGCGGAGATGCAGGAGGAAGAGGATCACATCCGTACACTGCGAAGCCGGGAAATGACAGATGCGTTGCAGAGGACTTCTCGGATTGTCGTCGCCGGCAATCTTTTGAGCGCATTGCTGCTCTTCGTCGTTTTCGTGCTGTTATTCCGCGCCCTGTCCGAACGCAAGCGAGCCCAGGAAGCTGCTGAGAGAAGTGAAAAGTTGTGGTCAACCACGCTCTCCAGTATCGGCGACGCGGTAATTGCTACAGATATGAACGGCGCCGTCACTTTCTTGAACACCGTCGCACAGTCTCTCGCCGGATGGAACCTCGAAGACGCTCAGGGAAAGTCGATGGATCTTGTTTTCGACATCGTCAACAAGGAAACGCGCCGCCCCGTCGAAAATCCGGTGAAGAAAGTCTTCCGCGAGGGAAAAATAGTGGGTCTGGCCGACCACACCATCCTGCGATCCAGAAACGGCAAGGAATTCGACATCGAGGATAGCGCGGCCCCTATTCTCACGGGCTCAGGAGAAGCATTCGGAGTCGTGCTCGTTTTCCGGGACATCACCGACAAGAAGCTGGCCGAGGAGGAAACCAGGCGCCAAAAAGATCTGTTGCAGCTCATTCTGGCAAGTGTCGCAGACGGCGTCGTCGTGGCCGACACCAATGGCAAGTTTCTGGTATTCAATGCGGCCGCCGAGCGATTCGTCGGCATCGGTGCTATCGACGTAAGTCCGGACCAGTGGTCGCAGCAGTACGGAAGCTTTCTACCCGACGGCGTTACGTTATGTCCCCCAAACGAATTGCCTTTGGTACGCGCGATGCGTGGTGAGAACGTCGACGACGTCGAGCTCTTCATTCGTAACCCGAATGTACCGGAGGGGCGCCTGCTTAACATTGCCGGCAGGCCTTTGAAGGGCGAGGATGGCTCCCTCAAGGGAGGGGCCGTCGTACTCCACGACATCACCGAGCGCAAGAGGGCCGAAGAGGCCTTGCGCCAAAGCGAAGAGCGGTTCCGTCTGCTCGTTTCAGAAGTGACGGACTACGCGATTCTGATGCTGGATCCAGAAGGACGCATCGCCAGTTGGAACGCGGGCGCCGAACGCATCAAGGGCTACAAACGTGACGAAATCATTGGCCAGCATTTCTCCCTCTTTTACCCAGCGGAGGATGTGGAACAAGGCAAGCCCGCCCACGAACTGAAGGTGGCCAGGGAGCAAGGGCGATTCGAAGACGAAGGCTGGCGCGTGCGCAAGGATGGATCGCGCTTCTGGGCCAATGTGGTAATTACTGCGTTGCGTGACGCGACGGGACGGCTCCGCGGATTCGGAAAGGTCACACGGGATATTACCGAGCGCAAACGGGCCGAAGAAATGATGCTACACGCAAAAGAACAAGCCGAGCGCACCAGCAGGTTCAAAGACCAATTCCTCTCCACCATGAGCCATGAACTTCGCACGCCGCTCAATGCCGTCCTGGGATTCTCGGATCTTCTAGCCGATGAACGTTATGGGCCTTTGAACGAAAAACAGCGGCGTTATATCGATCACATTCACACGGGCGGAAAGCACCTCCTGACTTTGATTAGCGACATCTTGGATCTCTCCAAGATTGAGGCGGGCCGCATGGAGTTGGCTGTCGAGAATCTCTCGGTACAAGGTGCGTTCAGCGAAGTGCTCAGTGCCATGCGGCCGCTAGCTGACAAGAAGTCACATGCATTGTACGCAAAGGCCGAAACCGGATTGGCCGTGCGGGCAGACGCTACCAGGTTCAAGCAAGTGCTCCTGAACCTTCTCGGCAACGCCATTAAATTCACTCCTAACGGTGGTCAAATCGAACTCGCGGCACGCTTGAAGGACGGCAGCGTTCGCGTGGAAGTGCGGGACAACGGACCGGGTATTCCCGATGATGAAAAGACGCGGATCTTCGAGGCTTTTTACCGGCTCCGGGATTCCGGCAAAAAGACGGAAGGGACTGGGCTTGGCCTGGCCATCACGCAGCGCCTTGTCGAACTACACGGCGGAAAGTTGCGTCTTAACAGTCAGGGAGGACAAGGAAGCTCTTTCTATTTCTCTCTGCCTGCTGCCGTCTCTGTTCAAGAAGCATCCCGCCGCAGAGCGGAAACTTCGTCGGGAGCCCTCGGCCCACGGCGAATTCTGGTGATTGAGGATGATCGCACAACCGCACATCTCATTCACTCCCAGCTTACTTCGGCTGGCTACCATGTGACCATATGCGAAGAACCGCAAAACACGCTGGAAGTAGCGGCGCAACTCCAGCCCGACGCGATCACCCTTGACATTGTGATGAGGCCGAAGAATGGCTGGGAAATTCTCATCCAGTTAAAACAAGACCCGCGCACCCGTCAGATTCCTTTAATCGTGGTTTCCATCGTCGATCAGCCCAGTATGGGAGCGCTCCTGGGAGCCGACGAATATCTGGTGAAACCCGTCGACAAACTGACTCTGCTTGGCGCGATTGCGCGTCACGTCAGAAGCCACCCAAAGGCAAAACCAGGACGGCTGATCCTTGTCGTCGAAGATGACGCGCCGACGCGCGAATTCATTGCAGAGATGCTCTCCAAGCATGGTTTCGCTGTCACCACAGCCGCGGATGGTGCGCAGGCCCGGGCCCAAGTGGCCGCTTCCCTCCCGGAACTGGTGATTCTCGATATGATGTTGCCCGAGGTAAGCGGCTTTGAGCTCCTCAGCGAATGGCGCTCGAGCATGCGCACCGCCGGTCTCCCCGTATTCGTTCTAACTAGCAAGGATTTGACCCATGACGAGCAACTCTATCTGCGTACGCACGCGGAAGCGCTCCTTCGCAAACAAGAACCTTGGCCCGACGCGCTGGTCAAGCAAATCGAGCGCGTCTTGTCCCCGAGTATGGCGGAGAAGGTGTGAAACATAGAATCCTCGTCGTCGAAGACAATCCGCTTAACCGCGAATTGCTTTGTGACTGGCTGGAAACAGAGGATCACGAGGTTTTCAGTGTCGAGGATTTGAGCGCGGCGATGCGTTCCATAGAAGACCACCCCCCGCACGCCGTGTTGTTGGACGTCCAGCTCGGTGATGAAGATGGACTTTCCCTCGCTGCCTGGATGCGCAAGCAGCCAAAGCTCTGTTACATTCCGGTGATTGCCGTGACTGCGCATGCCCTGGTGGCAGAACAAAGCCGTTTCTTGCAGGCGGGTTGCAATGCCTGCGTGTGCAAACCGATTGATTTCAAAGTTCTTCGCGGAGAGCTGCAACGCTGGCTGCAAAATTCCAAGCCCACTCCTGCGATTACCCCGTAACGTTCACGTTAGGGTCCATCCCGGCTCCTGCGTGAAGGCAGCTCGCCCTTCCTCCTCTCGACTTGCAACTCCGCGTTTTGCTTGGATGAGCGGCAAGCTGACGCGCCATTCGAATTGTGGCAAACTGGCTATTTACATGGCACGGTCCTAGCGCTGCGTGTGTCGCTCGTTTGACTGCAGCAGGCCCGTCCGAAAATCGGCCGGGCCATCCGAATCCTGCCTGCAATTGAGAAAATCTGTAAGCGAGAGCATTT
>DASQYT010000273.1:0-11045 GCA_035639075.1 Candidatus Elarobacter sp. | reverse complement strand
GCGAAGTGTGGACAGAGCGCACCCTTGCGCGCACCGCCGGCGGCTTGGGCTCGACATTCAATCCCACAACTTGTAACGTGACCCACGATCCGACGCCATAGTCGTGCCGCGAAGGATACCGGCAGCCATGCAGATTCAGGCTGGTCGAGACGGTTCTTTCCACAAACGGCTCGCCCAGGCGGTTTTGACCGAAGACAATCAGCGGGACGGAACGTTCAATGCGCGTACTTCGCCGCGCGTCTTCCCCAACGGAATGGTCAGGAGGACTAACCAGAGAAGATTGGCTCACGTCTCCTCCAGAAGGCGTAACCGTGCGTACCTCTCGCGGCAAATGGTAGCCGAAGCGCGCTCCATTGTCGATATTCCCATTGAAGGCGCGGGGAACAAGTGTTCCGATGACGCTCCACCTTCCATGGAGACGCGCGTCGAGTGGATGATCTTGGCTGAAAAAACCGAGTAGATCAATTCACAATGGGACCGCCGCCCTTGCCGAGAGCGGCCTCATCACCCTTGGTATGAAACACGCCAAAGTGAAATTCATCGCCTCTCTTAATCATCACAGTGACCCGGGCTCTTGCAGGAAGCAAGATATCGATGCCTGCAATAGGTTCAGTGTGTGACTTCCAAAAACGAAGGCGATAATCCTTCTTATCCTTGTTCACAAAGTGGACTCTACCTTTCCAAGGTTCAACCTCAACTTTGCCGCTGGGGTAAGGTGCTTGATCGCGGATGGTAATCGTTGCCGATCGGGGAAGGGCATCCTGTTTTGCTCTTGCTGCTCCTGTTGTAGCCACGGTGATCCTCCTTTTACAGCTTAATGCTTTCCGCGGGGCCGGAAACTTGGGTCAGCAAGGAGCCCCTGCAGTGCAGGGCGCTCCTGAAGGTCTGTCAAAGTGTACCCGTTCTTAAGGCTATCGCGAGCGAATTGGATGGCGCGCTTGCGGTCTCCGAGGTCGTCATAAGTCTCCGCGATATCGGCGAGAACGTCCGGGTCCTTGGGCGTTAGGGCGAGCGCTGCGTTGGCGGAGGCAAGGGCTTTTTGGCGAAGCTTGTCTTCAGCATAGTAGGTGCTGAGCATGGACTGCACGGGAGCCTCTTGGGAATTTACTGAGGCATATTGCTCCAGAAGAATTAGCGCCTTGGCGCGCGCGGAACGCATCTTTTCGCCATCTTTTAGAAAGGTGTAAGCGAGCTGCAAATTCGCCCACACACGCCAATCCTTGTCGTTGAGCTCGAGGGCCTTGCGGGTTGCTGCAGCGGATTCGGCATATCGCTTCTGGCCTTTGTACAACCAGCCGAGATTAGCGTAGGCCTGATAATTGGGTGTGAGCTGAATTGATTTTTGAAACGCCGCTTCCGCGGCAGCTGCGGACTGCGAATCGTTGAGCTCCATGTATTCGGCACCGAGGTCGCTGTAGCCCTCCGGACTGTCCGGAGTAAGTTCAATGACACGGCGATACTGCGCGAGGGAATCCTGCACGCGTTTGTGGCGGGCATAGAATGCTCCGAGAACGCTGTACCCCTCCCAGTAATCTGGCCGAAGAGCGATAGCGCGTTGATAGTTTGCTTCGGCGTCTGAGTTGCGGCCCATGTTCTCGTAGACATCTGCCAGGCCGATCAAAGCGCTAGCATCGCGTGGATTGATATCGAGCGCTTTCTGAAATTCCTGGAGGGCGAGATCGTGCTTGCCCAAAGTCGTCTGGAGATGGCCCAAAGTGACGTGCACAGCAGGGAGACGATCATCGAGTTGCAGGGCCATCCGGCAATTTGCGAAAGCTTGATCCACCCACGGCGCATAATGGTCCATGAGGAATTTCAAGCGATACGCTTCTCCGAGAGTTGCGTACCCCAGCGCAAAACGGGGGTTCTTCTCAACGGCTGAATTCAGCGCAGAAATGGCTAGGTCCGGGTTACTCGGCTTATCGTACCGCTGCAAGTAGGCTAGCGCTTTGAGGTAGGACTCATAGGTGCCCGGCGCGATGCTTCCACCGGGCGTTTGGGCAGCTTCTGACGATTTGACTCTCATCATGCGAGCCAGGCCCGCGACAGCTTGGTTCTGGAGTGTGGCCAAATCACCGGTGCGATCTTCCAGTTCCGCCGAGCCGATTTGGCGGAGACGCTTCGAGTCGATTAGAGCGATCGTTAGTTGCACTCCGGAGCCTTTGCGCCGGACGCTGCCTTGCACCACCATCGTGGCGCCGAGTTCGCGGAGGGCGGACGCGGGGTCATTGACGTTGCGGCTGCGGACGACGCTAGCGGGAACCACCCAAAGCGATTGCTGAGCGGCTTCCAGGTTCGAGAGTTCGTTGGTAAGTGAGTCCATCAGTCCCGCTGCGACCGGACCAAAACTAGGATCGTCGGTGGAGTTGGCAATCGGCAACACCGCAATATGTTTTTCGCTGCCTGCGTAGGCCAGGCCCGCAAAGCGTTGCCGCACCGGAGGAAGAAAGGACAGAGCGAAAGTGGCCAAAACAACTCCAACGGAAGCAACCAACAAACGCCGGACTCTGGTTGGATTGCTAGTAGTCCAGCTTGGCGTGGAAGCGTTCTGCATGTACTGCTTGAGCTCGCGGGCATTGACGGAATGCGTGTGCATGGGTTCTTCGGCCAGGGCGGGGCTTGAAGTGATTTCGGCAAGTGCCCCTTCCAGATCGCGAAGCATTCCATCGGCGGCAGGATAGCGGCCCTCCGGCTTCTTGGAGAGGGCGCGATAAACAAGGGGGTGTACCGCCTTTGGAACCACTTCAAGCCCCGCTGGCGGCTGGTTCAGAATGGCAAACGTCATTGCTCCTTGATTCGGCCGGAGGAACGGATGACAGCCGGTAATCATTTGCACGAGGATTACGCCCAGGGCCCAGAGGTCGCTGCGTTGGTCGATGGCTTCGCCGAGGATTTGCTCGGGAGCCATGTAGGGGAGCGTCCCGGTGGAAGAGATGCTTTGCGTAGCGCTGGCGGTGGCCACGACGCGGGCAAGGCCGAAGTCCACGATCTTGGCCACCTTTTCATTGGTGATAATAATGTTGGAAGGCTTGACGTCGCGATGCACGATGTTGCGCGCATGAGCCGAGCTGAGGCCTCTTGCAATTTGGATGGCTAGGTCGAGCGATTCGTGGACTGGAATCACGCCGCGCGACAATTTCTGCGCCAAAGTCACACCCTCGTAATAACCCATAACGATAAAAAGGCGGTGGTCTTCGGATTCTTCGATCCCATGAATAACACCTATGTTCGGATGATCTAAGGCGGAAGCGGCGCGGGCTTCGCGGAGCAGGCTTTGCTTATCACGGTCGCTAACGGTGACATCCGTGGGCAAGAACTTCAGGGCGACGGTGCGCTCGAGCTTCAGATCAAGCGCTTTGTACACCACACCCATGCCGCCGGCGCCTAGCTTGTCCGTGATTTTGTAATGCGAGATGGATTGGCCAACCATACGGCTGGGAGGGTCTGGCGCTGATTCTAGGTGCTCAACCCCGGCAAGTCAACGAAGGCATGCGGCAGGTTTTGTGGTTACCGGCTCCGCTCCTCGCGGACGAACCACTCACGGGACGCGACGAATTTGGCTGTCTCTGATAGGCTTTGCGTCTTTATGGGAGGAACTTTCATGCGCCGTCTCTTGCTTGCGTCTGTGTTGAGTTTTGTAATTCCGGCAGTCGCCCTTTGTCAGACCTCACATCGTGTTGCTATCCGTGCTGGAAAGCTAATAGACGGAAAGAGCGAAAAGGTGGTCGAAAACATCATGATCGTCGTCGAAGGCGACAAGATCGCCTCCGTTACAGCCGGCGGAAGCGCGCCGGCCGGCGTGGAAGTGATTGACCTCTCCAAGGCCACCGTATTGCCCGGATTCATCGATACCCATACTCACGTCCTGCTACAGGGCGACATCACGGCCGAGGAGTACGACACGCAGTTGCTGAAGCAATCGATTCCGTACCGTGCGATTCTTGCCGCGCGCAATGCGCACATCGCGCTTTCACACGGATTTACGGCCATTCGCGACCTGGAGACGGAAGGCGCCATGTATGCGGACGTTGATGTAAAGACCGCGATCGCCAACGGCGAAGTGCCCGGCCCGCGCATGCAAGTGGCCACTCGGGCTATGACTCCCACGGGAATGTATCCGCTGCTTGGTTATTCCTGGGAGCTGAAGGTTCCGACCGGCGTGCAGTATGTGGATGGTGTGGACGGAGCGCGCAAGGCCGTGCGCGAACAGGCGATGTATGGCGCCGACTGGATCAAATATTACTCCGACCGCCGGTACCATTTTGAGAGCGACGGCGTGCTGCATTCCATGGTGAATTTCACGGATGAAGAAGCAAAGGCGATCGTGGACGAGGCGCATCGCATCGGCAAGAAAGTCGCCGCGCATGCTATCGGAAGCGACGGAATCGCAGCCGCGCTGCGAGCCGGCGTGGACACCATCGAGCATGGCGACGGCCTGACCGACGCGTTGATGGATGAAATGGCACGAAGAGGGATCTACTGGGTGCCGACGATTTCCGTTGGCGTATATGTTGCGCCCGGCCGCAGCGGCAACTGGCCAAAGATGGCGGAACTGCAGCGGGAAAACTTCCCGAAGGCCATCAAAAAAGGCGTGAAGATTGCGCTCGGCACGGATGCCGGCGGCTTCGATTGGAAAGTATTAAACGAGGCGAAAGAATTTGAGTACTACGTGCAATATGGCATGACGCCGCTGCAAGCGATCCGCTCTGGCACTTCGACTGCCGCGGAGCTGCTTGGATGGAGCGACAAGCTGGGAACCATCGAAGCCGGAAAGTGGGCGGACATTGTAGCCGTCAGCGGCGACCCGTTGAAAGACATGAAAGAGCTGCAAAACGTGAAGTTCGTAATGAAAGGTGGAATGGTCTATAAGAACGATCTGCGCTAGCCAGTGGCCACTTGACCGGATGCTTGCGCTTGCGTAGCCTACCTTGCGGTATACGACCCAGCCTGAGCGCGCCACGGTCGCGTGGCAAAATGAAGTTCATCTTCTAAGGAGTTTCACCATGCAGACAAAATCCATTCTCTTAACGATTGGTTTGCTAGCCCTGTCGGGAGCGACTGGCGGAGCGCTCCGCAGTCAGGACACGCCACCGACATCTCCTGACTCTGATCGCGCCAGGCACATGACGGCAATCAAGCTCCTGCGGGGACTCAATAGGGCTGAATTGCGTTACAAGACGAAGCATGCCGTTTACGCAACCAGAGATGAGCTCGCTGCGAGCGACGAGTTCAAGGTAACCCTGTCTGGCTGGTCGTTGCGGCTAAATGTGACCGCTGACGGAAAAGGGTATGATGCGGTCTTGGAAGATACCACTGACAAGTCCTGCGGGTACGCGGCGCTCACCGATGAACGCGGGGTGATTCGGCAAAGCAAGGCGATTGATTGCGAAATTTAGCAGATTGTCACGTGCGATTCAGTAGAACGCGACGCCGCCGTCGACATTGATCGATTGTCCGGTCATGGCGCTGGATTGCTCTGAACACAGGAACAGCGCGGCGCGCGCAATTTCCTCCGCTGTTTGTGCGCGTCCTTGAAGCAAACCATTTAGAAAACCGGCGAGTTGCTCTTCTTCGTTTACGCCCATTTTCTTCGCAAGGACTGCACCAAGTTCTTTCGACATTTTTGTCTCCGTCACTGGTCCAGGGCAAATAGCATTCACGCGAACTCCTTTGCGCGCCCCCTCCGCGGCGGTCACGCGCGTCAATCCCAGCATTCCCGCTTTCGCAGCGGCATAGGCCGAGCCCCATGCGTAGGCCGCCTTCGCCGAAAGGCTGGAAATATTCAAGATGACGCCGTATTGCCGCGCGTACATTTCCGGCAACACCAGCTTTGAGAGCAGAAATGCCGCGCGCAGGTGAACGGCAATCACTTTGTCGAACTCCGCCAACGGATAGTCTTCCACCGGAACCACGGGGCCGTAGTGTCCAGCGTTGTTCACCAGGATGTCGATCCGGCCGAACTTTTCGCGCGCTGCCGCAACAACTTGCGCGCACTCGGCCTCCCGTGATAAATCCGCCGTGACGTAACCTGTGCGTCCCCCGCCGTTTTTAATCTCTGCCGCCACAGAGGCGAGTTCTTTTTCCGTGCGCGCCGTGAGAAATACAGCGGCGCCTTCTTTCGCAAATAGCTGAGCGATGGCCCGGCCAATTCCACGACCGGAGCCGGTAACAAGTGCAACCCGATCTTTGAGCACCATAAGGACCACGAGAATAGAAGGAAGGAAGCCCCGGGGCAAGCAGGGGCCCCCGCACGGTCAGATGCTTCCAACACGCTGGCCAAAAACTGTACGTCGGGTCAGGTGCAAATCCGCAGTTGCGAATCTACTATGGTCGTACAGCTTTCACCTGGGCCGGATTTCAGGGCATTCTTCTCTGGGCTGCACTTTATGTTTTCGCTAACCTCATTGCGTTCATCTCGGCGTCTAACTCTATACTTGGCCCAGCTACCTAAATCTTGTTTCGAGGTATGCTGATGCTCCGAATCCCACTCTCATGTTCAATTATGAGCGTTCTCGTTGTTTTCTCTGTCGCTGGATGTAGCGGCTACGGCAGTGGTACCGTCAATGGGGGCGCGATTGCCCCCTACATCAACACACAGCCCGCGAATCAAACAGTGTCCGTGGGGCAGACCGCTACTTTTAGCGTCGGCGCGGCCGGCACGCCTCCCCTCACCTATCAGTGGCAGAAAAACGGAGCCGACATCCCGGGCGCTACGTCATCGAGCTACACAACTCCCGTCACTACGTCCGCCGACAGCGGAGCGATGTTCCGCGTCGTGATCACCAACAGTGCCGGAAGCGTGACCAGCAATTCTGCGACGCTGACCGTCAGCACGGGACCAGTGGCCTCGACTGTGGACGTCATCACCTATCACTACGACAACAGCCGCTCCGGCCAAAACTTGAATGAAACGGTGCTGACTCCGGCGAACGTGAACTCCACGAAATTTGGAAAGCTCGGTGAATTCGTGGTGGATGGCAAAGTCGACGCGCAGCCTCTGTACCTTTCGCAGGTCACCATCGGCGGGCAAAAAAAGAACGTTCTCTATGTCGCAACAGAACACGGATCTGTCTACGCTTTTGACGCCGACTCCATCAATGGAACCTCCTCAACTGTCCTCTGGAAGACATCGACGCTTGGCAGCGGCGAAACGACCAGCGACAACCGCGGCTGTGGCCAGGTTACGCCGGAGATCGGTATCACCGCCACGCCCGTCATCGACCGTTCGCGCAACGCCATCTATGTTGTTGCCATGTCGAAAAACGCCAGTGGAGCTTATTTCCAGCGCATACACGCTCTGGATTTAACCACGGGAGCGGAACTATTCGGGGGTCCCAAAGACATCACTGCGACTTATCCCGGCACAGGGGATAACAGCTCCGGCGGAAACGTGATCTTCGATCCCAAGCAATACAAGGAGCGGCCGGGCCTGCTGCAGATTAACAGCACGATCTATACGACGTGGTCCTCGCACTGCGATATTCGTCCCTACACCTCATGGGTTATGGCTTACAGCGCGGACACGCTAGCGCAAACCGGTGTCCTGAATCTCGTGCCGAACGGAAGCGACGGCGGCATCTGGATGTCCGGCACCGCGCCCGCAGCAGACGCGGCTGGGAATTTGTTCTTCATAATCGGCAATGGAACGTTTGACACCACGCTCAATGCCACCGGTTTCCCCGTGAACGGCGACTGCGGCAACTGTTTCGTCAAGCTTTCCACTGCGGGCGGCCTCAAGCTCGCGGATTATTTCACGCCCCACAACACCGTCTCTGAATCAAACGCCGACGAGGATTTCGGCTCGGGCGGAGGAATTGTGCTGATGGACGTCCAAGATGCCGGCGGTAGCACGCGCCATCTCTCCGTCGGTGCGGGCAAAGACTCTTTGATTTATGTCGTGGACCGCGATTCGATGGGCAAGTTCAACCCGAACACGGACCAGATCTATCAGGAAATTTCCGGCCAGCTCGGTGGGCAGGTCTTTTCCATGCCTGCTTTCTTCAACAACACAATCTACTACGGAGCAGTGGGAGACGCGCTGAAAGCATTCCCGATTGCCGGTGCGAAACTAGCAGGCATTCCTTCCTCACAATCCACCCACAATTTTAGTTATCCCGGAACGACGCCGAGCGTTTCGGCGAACGGTGCGGCGAACGGCATCGTCTGGGCCATCGAGAACAACGGAGCCATCCTGTTTGCCTACGATGCCACCAGCCTCACCACCGAACTCTATGATTCCAACCAGGCTGCGAATGGCCGAGACCAGTTCAGCGGCAACAAATTCATCACGCCCGTGGTTGTCAACGGAAGAGTTTACGTTGGCACGCCAACCAGCGTTGCGGTATTCGGTTTGTTGCCTTGAAGATTTGAGGTTGTTCAAACCGCAGTAGTTCGGTGAACGTGGTTCAGTTTTAGCCGTTAACCTTCAGTTTCCCCATCATGTGACGGACGAATTCCGAAATCTCGCCTTGATTGAACGTATCCCGGCGCACTGGCTTTTGTCCGACCGCACGATACACCAGCCGCTTATTCGATTGCTTCACGAAGTCGAAAACGACAGTGCCTTCGCGGAAACGAATATTTTCATAGCTGACTCCCGGCGGTCCCCAGCCCCACGATTCCCAGCATCCAAACGGGCCGCAAACGAGCCCCGGGTATCCGCCCGGGTAGACGCGTTCTACCGTGACGTCGTGCCGCCGCACGGCGACGTGATAATCCACCAGGAAATCCGCGGCTTGCGGGTCGCTGACTAGCCGCAATCCCTTGGACGAAAGTGTTTGCTCGATGGCCGAGCGGATACGCTGGCGAACGATTTCGTTGTTGGCGCCGGAATCGCGCGCGACCGTTTCACCTCGCGAAATCATGTCGCGCGACACGACCGGACGCCGGTCTGCATCTTTGGGCGTTGGGGCGGGCTTCCAAGCCCAGGTGCTCCCTTTGACCACCGGGATGTCCGGGTCGCGAGTCACGATAATGTGGTCGTCGCAGCCGGCGAGCAACAGCCCGAAAAATAGAATAGAAGCCGCCACGAGCAGCGATCTTCCAGTGCCATTCATCCAGGATTTCATCAGAGCGTCCTCCAAGCGGACACTGTTCCCACGTCCATAAAACCCTAGATTCATGGGGAAGTTGCGTCCGTCAGAGATATGCGGTTGAGGGCGCTGCTTTTTGTTCTTCTGCGGACCATCACGATGTCGGAGCAGCCCAATCGGAAGGTGGAAAAACGACCGGCCAGAACTTTGGATTTGGCTGATCAAATTCGAATGCCACCGAGAAAAAATCGGGTGAGGTATCGTCCACACGGACCACTCTGCAGTTTTGCTCCGCGTTGTTCTTCGTGTTTACCAGACGAATGGGCTGGCCGACGTGCACGTCCATTTTCATTTTGAGCAGGCCGCCGTGAGCGTTCACCACGAGTGTCATTGCTTCTTCCCGCCGTGGCTTGTGCTGGACATCTTGCGCGATCACCGTGATCTTCATCTGCAGCATCACGCGCTCGCTGCGGCGTCGATTCGCCGGATTAGAAGGACTTGCCAAGCTATTCTCCTCCTACAAAGTCCGCAATCCGCAGGATTTAAGACGCGAACCACGTAATTACTTTAATTGTGAGATAAATCTTACCTTAGGTGACAGCAATGGGACGCTGGCCAAATAGTTAGCCGTTGCGCAAAAAGGCAGGCATCGTTTTACTTATGGTTTTTAATGCCTGTGAGAGTTCAGTTTCGCTTCGAGGCGCGCTTTCACGGCAGGCCACTCGGAATCAATGATGCTGAAATAGACGGTATGCCGGATGCGCCCGCTGGCTGTAATCATATGGTTTCGAAAGATGCCTTCTTCGCGCGCTCCAAGGCGTAGGATCGCGGCACGCGAGCGCTCATTTAGCGAATCCGTCTTGAGCTCCACGCGTATGCAACCCAGCGTTTCGAAAGCGTGCTTCAATAAGAGGTACTTCGCTTCCGTATTCATGGCTGTGCGCTGCCAGTCGCGCGCTACCCACGTCCAGCCAATTTCTACGCGATGGTGCGCGCGGTCAATATTTCCGTAGCGCGTACTCCCAATCGCGCGACTCGCGCATTTCTCGACAATCGCAAACGGCGACGCCAGGCCCAGTGCCTGCTCGTCGAGCGCGGTCTCGATGTATGCAGCCATTTCTTCGCGCGTTCGAACGGGTGTGGGAATCCATCTCCACAGTTCCTCGTCGAGCCCGACTTCAACGAGTCCTGGTAAGTGCGCCTTCGCCAGGGGTTCGAGGCGCACGTGCGCGCCTTCCAGCACAACCGGAGAAACCACCATATCTGTCGGCATGATGGCCGATCTTACGGTTCATCCTATTGGCTCAGCGAGCGCCAATTTGGATATGGATGGAAAACGTTCGAAGTTTGGGGAACAAACGGATGAACGTTGCGCTGCTATGCGTAGTAAGAGGCCAGCATCGTTCTTCCCCTCACCGAAAAGTATTCGCCTTCTCTGCAGATTCGCGAAAATTTCCACACCAGGGAACCATCAAGCCAGCCATACGCGGCCTCCCGGCTCAGAGTTTCCAGGGCATTCTCCGAGGAAAGCGCATCCCGGTAAGGACGATCGGTGACCAGCGCGTCGTAGATGTCCGCAATTTGCAAAATCCTCGCCATCAACGGTATTTCATCTCCGGTGAGGCCATCCGGATACCCGCTTCCGTCCATTCGCTCATGGTGATGCCGAATCCCGGGCAGGATGCGGCGCAGCGATTTCAATGGCGCACAGATGCTCGCTCCAACGGCCGGATGTTGCTTCACAATCTTCATTTCTTCCACAGTCAACGGCCCGGGCTTCAGGAGAATCTCATCCGGTACCGCTACTTTTCCAACGTCGTGAAGCAAGCAGGCAATTCGTAAATCTTGCAAATCCACTTCCGGCAGTTCCAGGCTCTTGCCGAGCTGCACCGCGTAATCCACGATGCGGTCCGAGTGCCCGTTCGTAAGCGGGCTTTTCGCTTCGATGCTGCGTGCCAGCGAAAGCACCACGGACTTGGCTTGCTCATCGATATATTTCTTGAGCCGCAAGAG
>DASQYT010000272.1:0-4030 GCA_035639075.1 Candidatus Elarobacter sp. | reverse complement strand
GCTGGAGTTCTTCCAGCATTATTTTTCTGAGATGGGTCACAGGGACCTCCTTGTGACCCAAAACTTATCTCAAGCCATCAAGCAACCGACGCTCTCCTACCTCACGCGAAGCGTCCGCCGCCGGGCGGCTACGTCCAAACGTTTTTGGGTGCCGCAACCCTGCGTTTTCAGCCGCGCCTTTTGTGTGTTTTTTTTTTGCATCCCGGTCGTTTCTATCGGGGCGCTCCGGATGGTTTTGCGGAGGTGCGGTTTTTGTCCTGCGCCTAAGCGACCGCCGAGGATCAATCGTCATCACGGAAACAGCTTTGGGTTGGCCACGTTTTCCTCCGCTTTGGCACTACTCGCCGAGATCAGCGAGAATCCATGCTGTTCCGGCAATCGCGAAAGTCTCGACGTTTTCGCTCCAATTCGTATGACTGTGGGGATCCGCAAGAACCAACGGAACCCACACGAGTAGCCCAAAGATCACAAGCATCATGGTCAGCAGGCGAGCGGCGAAAAGCGCCATGCGATTCATAAGAAGAGCCAAGGCCGCGAGTGCGAACAGAACAATCGTGGTTACCGCCCAAAACATCTGATTTAGCGGAAGCCACTTGGGAACAAGATGGGCCGTAGCGCCAAGATAAAACGCCTGTTCGAGGGTAAAGGAAGCGGCGCACATGCCCAAAAGAATGCGCCCGATGCGATTCAGCGTTTCGCGTGACCATGCCGAGGACCAGCGCGCATAAACAATCGCCGGTCCGGTCACTAGAGACAACTGCTCGAAGAAGTTGCCCCAGCTATTGTAGATCCGCGGTGCGGCAACGATTCCTGGCACGCACAGTAAGGCGAAGGCAAGATAAACCGCGCCAAGGACGACTGCGCCCGTTTTCGCGGTCCGACGGAACTGAATCGCAGCGCCGCCGAAGATCTGGGCACCGGCGGCAGCGTAGATAAGGAAACGCGGTTGATGCCAGCCGTTGTAGTCGTGCCAGGCCAGCGTGATGAGGCCAAAGGCCAAAGCCGCCACGCCAAACACATGACGGCCGAGGTTCAAACCAGGCGCCGCTCGGTCATTTGTTTTCAATCCCCGAGATTTTAGTCCAGGAGGAGTGAGGGAGCTTTATATCCCAGCCATGGGCTACAGGAGGGGTATGGCGTTTTCAGGGTGCAGCATCTCCCAGATTTATCGTCATCACTGAAACAGCTTTGGGGTTGGGTACGTTTTCTTCCGCTTTGGCATTAGTGAACTTCAGGAATTGGTCGAGGCGCAGGAATTCGCGGCCCCAGGCGGCGGAAACGGGGTTAAGATAAGGCATGCAAAACTGGCGAGATCGAATTAGCGTGAATCCGGCCGTTTGCCACGGACGAGCGTGCGTTCGAGGAACGCGCGTCATGGTTTCCGCCGTAGTTGATAACGTCGCCGCTGGCGTTCCGCGTGATGAGATTCTGCGGAGCTACCCCGCGCTGAAGGAGGCGGATATCGACGCTGCCCTGGCGTACGCCGCTGAGTTGGCGCGGGAGGGGACCGTGGACCTGCCGCTGGAAACCACAGCTTGAAGTTCAAAGTCGACGAAAACCTGCCGGCGGAACACGCCGCGATGCTTCGCGATGCGGGTCACGAAGCGGACACGGTCGCGGATCAAAGGCTGACTGGATCGGACGACGCGGCGCTATTCGAACGGTGCCAAGCAGAAGGCAGAATCCTCCTGACGTTGGATCTGGATTTCGGCAGTGTTCAGGCCTATGCGCCAAAATCTCATTTCGGCATTGTCGTATTTCGTTCAAGGACTCAAGACAAGCCGACGCTAATTGCCCTGTTGAACCGCCTACTCCCAGTCTTCAGGAATCGATCACCTAAGCAGCAACTCTGGATTGTCGAGAACGACCGCGTCCGTTATCGCGAAGAGTAGACGGCGCGGCGCGGGTGGTGCACGCTACGGTTTTCAGGGTGCGGTTTTCCCTGATTTCATCGCTATCACTGAAACAGCTTTGGGTTGGCCACGTTTTCTTCCGATTTGGCACTAGTGGACTTCAGGAATTGGTCGAGGCGGAGGAATTTGCGGCCGAGGGCGCCAGAGTAGGCGGACCATTCGGGCTCGCCGGAATCGACGGCCAGGGCGGCGCGAGCGGCGGCGAGTTTCGAATCGAGATCGTCGAGGTAGTGGAAGACGAGCGCTTCGCGGATCATGGGCAGCTTGGGCGAGCCGAATTCGTATTGGCCGTGATGGCTGATGAGAAGATGCTGGACGACGGTTTTCAAGTTGGCGGGAAAACCTTCGATGGCGTCCATGGCTTTGGAGACGGTTTCGAATTCCATCATGATGTGGCCGAGGAGCTGGCCTTCAACGGTGTAGCCGATGGCGCGTTCGTAGCAGAGTTCGTCGAGCTTGCCGACATCGTGGAGAATCCCGGCGGTAAGCAGAAGATCGACGTCGAGCTCCGGATAATGCGCGGCGGCCAGTTTGGCGAGACCACACAGACTGAGAACGTGCTCGATGAGCCCGCCGAGGTAGGCATGGTGCATCACTTTGGCGGCGGGGGCGCGCTTGTACTTCGCGGCGACTGCTGGATTCGAAATGATGCCGGTGACGAGTTTGTTCAGCCAAGGATTGGAAATGGAGGCGGCGAATTCCCGGAGCTGCGCGAAAAGCTTTTCGACATTTTCTTTGGTGTGCGGAAGAAAATCGGCGAGGTCGATTTCTTCGGGCTTCGCGAGACGAAGCTGCAGGAGCGCAAGCTGCGGCCGGTTGCGATAGATTTCAACGCGCGCGTTGACCTTGACGAAATCGTCGCGGCTGATGTCCTTGGCAACGACGTCGAATTGATCCCACATGCGCGCTTCGATGGTGCCGCTGCGGTCGCCAAGCTCGAGACGCAGATAGGGTTTGCCTTCACGCGTGCTGCGAATTTCTTTTTCGTGAACGAGGAAAAACGCAGTGATGGATTGTTCGGTGTTCAGATCGGTGACGAAAGGCGTCTTCATTTGAAGGTGGACGCCGAGCCAGAGCGCTTGCCGAAGAGCAGAAACTTCTTGTGCCCCTTCTTGCTCTTGGTCACTTCGGGCGTGGCGCTGACTTCCTGAATCTCGGAACCTCCGCCGCCGGCGATGTCCTGATAGCCGGGTTTGATCACCACATAACTCTGCTCGCGCAAGGTCTTGAGATATTCGCGCATCGCCGGTTCCATACGCGCGCTGTAAAGCTTGTCCATGATTTCATTTTTGACTTTAGCGAGCGACTGTTCGCCTTCGTCGTAGTGCTCCAGGACTTGCAAAACCAAGTAGCCTTGTTTCGTTTCCATGACTTCGGTCAGTTGATTGCGTTTCATCTGGAAAACTTTTTCTTCGAGCTCCTTCGAAAGCTCGCCGCGCTTGTAGACGCCGAGAAAACCGCCCTGGCTCTTGGTGCTGCCGTCGGAAAGACGCTTGGCAATTTCGCCGAAGTCTTCGCCATCCTGGACGCGTTTGAGCGCGGTCTCCGCCTTTTTCTTCAGGTCGGGGAGATCTTCCGGCTTCTTCCCTTCTGTGTTTACCACGATTTCCCGCAGGGCCACCTGCTCCGGGCGCACGAATTCGGCTTTATGCGCCTCGTAATACTTCGACACTTCTTCGTCACTGACAGTGATGTGCGAACCGACTTGGCTGCTGATCACGCGCTGCGTCAACAGAGTGTTCTTGATATTGTTCTTGAAATCTTCCCAGTTCATGCCCTGGCCCGAAACGGCCTTTTCCAGATCTTCCATGCTGGCCAGCTTGTTGTCGGTGCGGATGGCGTCGAGCCGCTTAATAAGCTCCGGCTCTACACTCACTCCCATGTCTTTGGCGCGCTGGACGAGGAGGGATTGGTCAACAAGGTCGCGAAGAGTGTGTTTCTGACGATCCTCGATGGCGGTCTGCAACTGTTCCGGAGTGCAGCGATTCTGGCATTCGGTTTTGGCGTCTTCTACGGCGGTGTTGCGTGCCTTCTCGTATTCGGAGCGCGTGATGATTTCATTGTTAACGCGGGCGATGATCTCCTCGACCGTCCTCCCGGCATCGAGATTAGCCGGT
>DASQYT010000271.1:0-2336 GCA_035639075.1 Candidatus Elarobacter sp. | reverse complement strand
GGCCGCCGCCCACCGAAAATCTTTGAGAATTTCGAGCGCCGCGAGCCGTCCGGGAGCGCCCATGATTCCGCCGCCAGGATGGGTCGCCGATCCGCACATGTAGAGGTTCTTAATCGGTGTGCGGAACTGCGCCCAGCCCGGCACCGGACGCAGGAAGAAAAGCTGCTCAAGAGAGAGTTCTCCCTGGAAGATGTTGCCTTCACTCAGCCCCCACTCGCGCTCCAGGTCGAGCGGCGTGACAACCTGCTTGTGCAGAATTATGTCTTTGATGTTCGGCGCGTGCTCGGAAATCGTGTCGATCACGTTGTCGCCGAACGCTTCTTTCTGATCGTCCCAATTCAGACCGGGTCGCAGCTTATAGGGCGCGTACTGCACGAAGCACGAAAGAATATGCTTGCCTGGAGGAGCCACCGACGGATCGGTCAGCGTAGGGATGACCATGTCAATGTACGGGCGGCGGGAGAAATTGCCGTACTTGGCGTCGTCGTAAGCCTTCTCCATATATTCCACGCTGGGCGAAATAGAAATCGCGCCGCGCAGATGCGCGCCTGGTCCGGGCATGCACTTGAAATTCGGCAGGCCGTCCAACGCGAGATTTACTTTTCCCGACGACCCGCGGAATTTGTAGCGGCGGACTTCTTCCAGGAAAGCGTTTGACAGATGGCCGCTTTCGATAAAATTGATAAACGTGTGTCGCGGATCAACACTCGATGAAATCACGTTTGCATAGATTTCATCGCCGTTGGCCAGCACCACGCCTTTCGCACGGCCGTTTTTCACAATAATGTTTGTGATTCCAGCCTGGACGCGAATCTCAACTCCTGCTTCACGTGCGGCATCGGCGATCGCGTTAGAAATTGCGCCGGTACCTCCTCGAGCAAATCCCCACGACCGGAACGCGCCATCGATCTCTCCCATGTAATGGTGAAGTAGCACGTATGCCGTTCCCGGTGAGCGCACACCAAGAAAAGTCCCAATAATTCCCGACGCCGACATCGTGGCCTTGAGCACGTCAGTCTCAAACCACTGGTCCAGAAAATCGACCGCCGACATGGTCATCAATTGCACCTGGTTGTACTTGTCATCGCTGGTCAGGCCCTGAAAGCGGCGCCCGATAAAGAGCAGCTTCATCAGCTCGCGCGGATCGAGCGTGGCCGGATCGGGCGGCACCATTCCGAGAATCGGCTTCACAAAGCGGCACATCGCCTGCATCGCTTTGCCGAACTCATCGTAGGCTTCGGCGTCAAGCTTGGAGTGGCGCGCGATCTCACGATGCGTCTTGCCGTGATCGTTCACGCGCCACAAATAATCGCCGTTGGGCATGGGCGTGAACGTACCGTCGAGCGGAAGAATTTCGAGCCCATGACGCGGGAGGTCGAGGTCGCGAATGATCTCCGGGCGCAGGAGCGAGACCACGTAGGAGCAGACAGAAAATTTGAAGCCGGGAAAAACTTCTTCCGTGACTGCTGCCCCGCCGAGCACGTGGCGGCGCTCAAGAACTAGAACTCTATTTCCCGCACGAGCCAGATAGGCAGCGTTGGTGAGGCCATTGTGGCCCCCGCCGATCACGATCACGTCGTATTTGTTGGAACCAGCCACCAGCTCTTAGCTCCTAGCTTTTCGCTTTTCAGGTAAGAGAGGAATGATACTCGCGAACAGTGCTTTTGGAAGGCGTGGATCAGAGTCCACTCGGGAGAACGCTCCACTGGATTAGGCGGTGCATTGTAAACCTTAGGTCCGCATATTCTAGACTATAAAGCCATCGCCCGGGCGAGCCGCCCGAAATTTCCTTGAGGGTCGATCTCTATTGCTTGACGAAAATGCTCTCGACTTTTCTCCAGCAATTTGAGCGCTTCGTAAGCTCTTCCGGCATGGTAATGGAACTGGGCGAGGATCGGCTTGCTCTTCGTGCCGCAAAGTTGGAACGCTTCTGCCAGCAAGGACTCGACTTCGCGGGCCTCGCCTGAGTTCGCGGCGACAGCCCAGGCCAACACCGCCAAATCCTCTCCCAACCTTGAGTCAAGCGCTTCTTTCTTCATTCCGGGCGCATGTCGATCAATCTCAACCGCCTGACGAGCGTGGTCTAGCGCCTCCGAAAACTCACGTCCCTGGCGCAGCCAAACCTCCGCGATACCGCGATGGTTGGCTCCTCTATCCGGCCAGGCGCGACCAGCATTTTCAAAAAATGCAATTGATTCCGGAAACCGTTCTTGATCCATCAAGACCGATGCGATTACGTTGTAAACAAGTGCCCTTTGGCGAGGGTCGGTTTCAAGAGCCAAGCCTTCTCGCAGGTTCGATTCAGCGTCATCGAGCTTTCCAAGATGATGCAGCAT
>DASQYT010000270.1:0-2441 GCA_035639075.1 Candidatus Elarobacter sp. | reverse complement strand
CGCGCGAGCCGCTTCGATTTCTTTCGCTGCGGCTCCAAAATGCCGCTGGACCGTGCCTTCTTCCTTCTGTTTCACTTTTTTCCGGAAGATGTCTTTGTATTTTGCGTAAGTCTGCGACAGATTGTTGAAGCGGAAACGCTGGGCGAACTTCAGTTCGCCGCCGCGTTCCGAATAGCGCTTGACCATCATGTCGATGCGCCACTCGATTTCCGTGGGTGGCCGCTTCCGTCCGCCGCCGAAATACTGATCGTATTCGACCTTGAGCTGTCGAATGTCTTTTTCGAGTGTAGCCAATTCTTCGTCAATGGTGGCCATGCGCGGGGAGAAGCCTCGGACCTCCATGCTAAGAGCATGGAAGAGAACCGTCAACCTAACCCTGAAAATTCATGATTTTAGAAACACGGAAGGCCTCGCCATGGTACAAATCCGTTATCGAGGCGGGTTTGAGACCAAAAGCGAGGCCTTCACTTGACCGAACATACCACAACAGAGTGTTTGCTCTTCCCAGATATTTTTGATCGACCGGTTGTTGCGAAATTTGATCAACGACAGGGTAGCTCCGATGGCGCTGCGGTCCTGCTGAAAGCTGCCAACCAAAGGTTGGGTCTAACTTCCGCATTGGCGGCTTGTCTGAAAGAGGAGCGGCAGCCCGGCAAGATCTGGCATGAAATAGAAGAGCTGCTTACGCAGCGGGTGATGGGCATGGCCTTAGGATATGAAGATGCCAACGATGCTGCACGACTGGCCGGCGATCCTGTGCACAAGCTTTTGCTAGGTCGCGACCCGATCGACGGTGAGGATTTAGCCTCGCAGCCTACTTTGTCACGTTTTGAAAATGCCCCGGATCGCAAGGAACTGTTTCGCCTGGGCGAGGCCCTGGCCGACTGCGTCATCGAGCGTCACCGCAAGCGGCTGCATGGCCGTGCCCGTCGTATCACCATCGATCTCGATCCCACGGACGATCCAACACACGGCCAGCAACAGTTCACCTTTTTTAATAGATACTACGATTGCCACTGTTATCTGCCGGTCGTTTGCTTTCTCACCTTCAACGAAGAGGCGGAACAGTACTTGGTTGCGGCCGTGTTGCGCCCGGGCAATGTTTCCGGCTCCCGCGGCGCGATCGGCATTTTGCGCCGGTTGCTTCGGCGCTTGGATGTTGCTTTTCCCGGAGTTGTCTTCCGGGTGCGGCTGGATGGCGGGTTCGCGGCGCCGGAGGTTCTGGAGTTTCTGGACCGCCAACCGAGGGTGGAATATGTCGTGAATCTGGCTTCCAATGCGGTGTTGGACCGTTTGGTCGAGCCGGCCATGCGTACGGCTCGCCGCCGGTCAAAGAAAAGTGGACAGACCGAACACGTCTATGGAGAGTTCCGCTACAAGACCAAGAAGACCTGGAAGTACGAACGTCGCATCCTCTATAAGGCGGAAGTCACTCGCCATCCCAACCGCGATGCGAAAGATAATCCGCGCTTCGTGGTCACCAATATGAAGCAGAGCCCCCAATGGCTCTACGAGCAGGTCTACTGCCAACGGGGGGATCTAGAAAATCGCATTAAGGAACTGCACTACGGGATGGAGATTGGCCGCACCAGCTGCACCAGTTTCTGGGCCAATCAGTTCCGCGTGCTGATGACCGCCGCGGCTTACGTACTGATGCAAGAACTGCGGTTGCGTCTGGCTCGCACGGACTGCGCTCGGGCACAAGTCTCAACGTTACGCCAGCGCTTCCTGAAACTCGGAGTGCAGGTGATCGCCACGGTACGTCGCGTCGTGCTGCATTTACCTCAGGCTTTTCCGTATCGCGATAGTTTTCATCGTCTCGCTTTGAGCTTGGGCGCTCAAACTGGCTGAGTTCTCCGGCAGCGCTGCCAGGAAAATTTTACTCGTCAAGACTGTACACGAGGTGTTTCTTTTCACGTCAAAATCTGACTACGAACCTTGCTAACAGTCCTAGAATCAGTCTTTCGGTTCAACCAATTCTGCTCTCGTCGCACATCGTTTCGCAGTGACAAAAAATTCGCCGCGAGGTCAGCTTTCACGAATGATGTGGGCTAAGGAATGGGCGGCAGTTCACATGCGGCACCGCGACGGACGAACTAACGGCACGCGTCAAGCCATTTGAGAATGTAACCCTAGCTATCCATGTCGCACCATTTGATATGTAACCCGAGAATGTTTGTTGCTGTTGTGGCTGTGGGAAAGTGGGAATCCCGAAGGGATTTCCAAGCTCGCGAAGCGAGCGTCTTTTCCACAGCCTCTTCGCCGGCCGCTGCGCACCTGTGGGGCCTGGCTGGTTTCGATTTTCTCTTGTGCTTTCCGATCCGTTGTCCGAGTCCAAGCCCAACAGGCGGAACGGCAACATCCCTGCGATCTCATCCAGCGCTTGCTGCACAGCAGTTTGCCCCTTCCCCAGCAGCGCCCGCGTCTCCGTCCAGGTCGTT
>DASQYT010000269.1:0-4729 GCA_035639075.1 Candidatus Elarobacter sp. | reverse complement strand
CTGAGAACTTGCTGGCTAGCAAGGCCACCGTCTCAGGCCTAAGGCGATCCTCCGGTGAGCGCTTGCCGTCGAGTTCACTAAGCATCAAATAGCTTTGCAACGGGCCTGCGTCAGTGGGCTCGCGGGAAATCGCGCACAGGGCTTCCAGCAATTGACCTGGGTGTTTCCAGTATGCCGCCCTGCGGCCCCAATCGCGGATAATCTTCGAATCCGTCTTTTGTTGAAAGACTTTCTTCCATACCTCGAGATTTCCAGGAACGTATGGATCGCCGTTCGGCCCCCACCGAAGCCGGGTTAGCAGAAGAAACAGACCTGCGTCTCGCCGAAATACGCCCGTTCTGGCATAGGAAGAGTCTTTTCCGCGGAACATCTCATAAAAGTGACGCAGCCGGCCAGGCTCGGTGAAATGAGTTTGCTGTGATGGACGTACACTCGACAGGTCGTCAAAATACGCCGCAAGCCAGCCGCTGTCCTTCGCGAACAATTTAGGGATGAAATCTTCCGGAGAGTCAGGGCTCGCTCCGACCAGTTCTTTCCAAGCGGGGCGCGCAGCGGATCCCCCAGGCACGACCACTCGCCCAGACCGAATGCAGATGTGGCTGCCATAAAAATCCAATGCCGCGGCTTGCGGAACCATTTTTTTCAGCGCGTTCGATTGCCGCAAGGCGGATAAAGTTTCGGCATCCATCCGCGCCAACGCCCAGTAGAAGCGGGCCAGCTCCGGGTCGTCCAAGAGCATGTCCAGTGGATCAACTTTTTCTCCTTTCTTGGTCCAGTCGATCTCCACGGGCGGCGCAGGTACGCGCGACATCGAGAACGAGTACGTGAAGGCCCGGCCCTCTTGGAGACTCTTTTCAAGGTCTGGCAGGGGGAATCCAGAGTCGATGGTGAGAAAGGCTCTTTGTGGATCGGCGGTCTCTAAAAAAGTGCTACGCTGCCCGCAATCGGCCCGCGTTCGATAACCCAGGACTTTCAACAGCGGTTTCGCTTCCTCGCAGGTAGAAACATGAATGACGGCAGCGGGGCCTGCCAGAGTCGCCAATTCTCGCGCCTGCCGCACATAGCGGGTCAAGAGAATAAGAAATTCCGACCGCTGGCCGTTGTTATAACCCAATGCGAATACGTTGTGAGCCAGCAAAGGTATAACTTCTTCAGGCGAGACCTTCTGGCTGATCCCTGCCATGCGTAGAAAGGAGCGCAACGGGCCTGGAATCGTAACACTCGCCGATTCGCGTGACCCGACCTTGGCGTCTGATGGCAAAGAATCAGAGGGAACGCTACACCGAACGGCAGGAGCGAGGCACGAACAAACGGAAAGAGTAGCGGCCAGAATGTTGGCAAGGCAGAAGAGAGCGCATCGCTTTGCCGGTAAATGGGTTAAGAGGAGTGTGCAGGCCCTCAAGATTTCCTCCCCGAAGCGGGATCGAGCCTAAACAACGTGGTTGAGCTGCGAAAAAGAAGATTTGGACCCTGACGAAACCAAATCTAAAAAGCGAACCCGCGACGACTAATCGCTTCTCAGGACGAAGTTCACAACGAACTGAGTGAATCCATGCGAGCCATGCACCGGGGGGGGCATTCCTCGACATCAAGCACTCACCGAGCAACCTCCTCCTTACTCGAACTATTTAAGCCCTAACTGCGCTCATGTCAAACGGAAATTGTCAAAAGTACGTTTTTGGCGGGGCTCAACGAAGTGTTTGTCGGTAGATCATTTCTGGGATCGCGTTTATGGTTTGGGGGCGCAAGCTACCTCAGCACACCAAATCGCGGCTATTGACGTTCCTTCACAGCCTGTCCACAACAACCAACTTCAGAACTCCTGACATGGGGGGCAGGAAACCTGTCCGCTTTTTGGGCTTTCGCGCGCGGTTGCGACCGCGTAATGCATCTCCAATTCCGTGCCGGGGAACTTGGTGTGAGTCTCGTTCAAGTCCGCGCAAAGCGTTTCGAGGACTCGCGATCGATGCGGCGAACTGAGTGGGGCCAGGGTGATACGAAGTTGCTCTTTCGTGGGTTCGAGATCAGCGGCATCTTGTAGGGCCGCCTGAATCAACGTACGTCCTTCGTCCTCCACGCGTTGGTAGTGAGGACGAATCAGTTCCACCAGATCACTCTCCAGATGGTAGGCGACCATCTTCAGAACGTCGGTGAGGTGCTTGCGCTCGGTGGAGGGTTTCACCACTTCTTCCTTCTGTGTCTGGGCCACGGGCACGCGACGGGGAAGGGAGTGGTGGCGGGCGCGGAGCTTTTTGATCGTGTCCGTGGTCTGCTGGATCTCCGCGCGGAGTTCCTTTTTCGCCCGCTTACGGGCCAAGCGGGATAGATCTCGCGGAACCGTCGCGTATTCTTCCCGCAGTTTGGCGAGGTGGGCGCGCGTACGGCGCAGCTCCTTCTGCACCGCCTTGCGCGCCGGATTCGGCACGGAACGATGGGGATCGTCGGGTTCCACCTTGTAATCGACCAGCACATCGATGGCGTACTCTTGCCGTGCGTATTTGAAGAAATTTTCTTGTCGCCAGCGCTCGAACATGCGATAGGCCACGTGGACGGCGGGCAAATCCCAGCGGCTGGTGAGGGCAGGCGTCTGATGCCCGTTCGGGCTGAGCCGGGTGATCTGACGGAGGCGCAGCTTCCTCTTCAAGAAGCGAACCGCTTGGTCGTGGAGTAGGTATTCCACCTTCCTTCCGTCCAGTCTCGCTTGGTGTTTCGTGAACCTCTCTTCCGCAATCTGGCGCGTACGCCCCTTACGATAGGTCAACAGGTCAAAGCCCAAAGCCAACATCTCGCCAAACAGTTTGGGGCTCCAGCCCCCGCGATCAAATACGACGGTGGCCTTCCGCTTCGGTCCTAAAAGCTTGCGCGCCTCGCCGAGCAAGCTGGGCAGCATGCGCGTCATGGCGGCATTGGCGTCGGCGGTCACCAGAAACAAAGGATCGCCGCGCCGGTCGTTCATCCAGTAGTCGGTCGTGGCCGGGGCGGCCAATCGCCGGCTGGTTACATACCCTTTGGGAATCGTATGTTTGCCGTGATACGCCCGCACATGACCATCCACGTAGAGAAAGCCCACGACGCGGCCGCGTTCTCGGATGCGGCGCCGGGCGATTTCCTGGCCGAGTTTGTAGCTGCCCTTGCGTTTCGCCAGCTGGGACAGTTTCCGGCGCAAGGTTTTCACTTCCGGCATGCGATCCAGTCCCACGATACGGCCCAGTTCCCCCGGGGAATATTCCTTGAGCGCCTCCGGGCGTCGGATACGGAGAAGAGCCAACAGGACGTAGGCCACCAGCGTGGTGCGCAGGCCGTAGAAAGAGGGACGCAGGCTTTCGTAAATCTTCTCGGCGGCGGGCAGCAGTCCACTGGCCACCAGCGCAGGAATGGCCAACAAAACTCCAGCCCGCGGCAGGTTCTGTGCAGGAGCAAACAGAGGTTGCGCGTCGTCGAGTCGTCCCAGGGCGGCCAACAGACGATCCAGGGAACGGTCCAGAGGGTTCGGATCGAAGCTCGGAGTTGCTGGTTTGGCCTCGGGCGGTTCCTGAAGAACTGCCTGTGGTGTCTCTGGGGGCGGAATGGGATCTGCAGGGCTTTCAGAAACCGCGGCAGATGGAGCGGGCGGATCGGCCCTGGGCAAAAGAGGAAGCGTGGCTTCCGGAGCCGGCCGCCAGCCCAATCGACGGAGAGTTTTCCGGATCATTTTCTCGTCGAGACCGATCCGTCCAGCGATCCCGCGATTGCTGAGGCCCTGGGCTTTGAGGCGCAAAATGATTCGGTCGCGCGGGGCGATGTGGGATATCGAATCCTCTGCGGGTCGCCCCTGCGGCCGGATCAAGGCATTCAGTCCTCCCCTGTGCAGGCGCTGCTGAAAACGGCGTAGAGTTCGCGTGGAGTAACCGAACGCGCGGGCCAGATCGTTCTGATCGGCGTATCCGGATTCGTACAGCTTGACCAGGGCATAGGCTTCGGCGATGCGATCCTCGAGAGAGTAGTGGGAGTAGGCGACGCCATGGACGAGAATCACGCGCTGTTTTGCTTCGGTCTGGAAGGAAACACGGTCATTCACAAACACCATCTGCGGGGCGGGAACAAAGCCGGGGAACAGATCACTCTGATCTGGGGATGAGTTCATGGACCGATAGAATGCCTCCGCTTGGCAAAAAGCGGACAGGTTTTGGTCCGCACCCAGAAAGCGAACACCCCGGCCAGACGCGGCTGGAATGCCGATCGCGCACAGCCATTTCTTGTGATAGCCGCGAGAGACGCGAGCAGCATTTCAGACGACCGGCAGAAAAAGCGGACAGGTTTTGGTCCGCACCGAACCCATCATTCAGATGATTTTGGGCAGGTTTAGAGGGGGCATGTCAGGAGTTCTGAACCTAGTTCGCAAAGTGTGGAGAGCCAGAAGAATGTCTGACCCGAAGCGAGGCATCAAAGGGCGAGTCTATCTCTCGGACGAACAAGTCCCTGCGGTTCGGCGTCAGTTTGGTTGTGCTCGCTTTGTATACAACTATCTTTTGGACTTCTCGCAAAAGCGCTATGCCGCTGACAAGACCAAGCCTTCCAAGAAACAACGCAGCAAGGAACTCACGCGGCTTAAAACCGAGTTGCCGTGGTTGCGCGAGGTGAATGCCCAGTCGTTGCCAACAGACAGGCAGGGCTCTGGATAGCGCATACAAGAACTGGATTGACTCTATCACGGGCAAGCGACCAGACCAAGTAAAGCCACCGAAGTTCA
>DASQYT010000268.1:0-6904 GCA_035639075.1 Candidatus Elarobacter sp. | reverse complement strand
GGAGCACGCCACCATATTCCAGGGTCAGCGCAGCGAGTTGGGCATCGGAGACGAGAGCGCCTGGGGCCTGTCCTTCCACTATCATGCGCCGCAACAGCAGCCAGTGGTCATCGCCCTGTGCCAGCAGCCGCACATTCGGCTGCTCTAACCAGCGGTCCACGAGTTGGACGGCTTCATCAAGGCTGAACCGCTCGCCGGGCAGCCGGGTATTGGTCATGATCCGCAAGAATGCGCCAACGGTTTGCCACGGCAATCCTATCGGCGTCGCTTGCGAAAACACATCCTCCACCCAGGCGCGGGCTTTTGCGTGCTTTGAGGACGCACTGTCGTACGCGTAAAGAAGAATGTTCGCGTCGAGAACGATCACCGGCGCGCCGGCCCCTCGAGCGCGTCTAACAATTGCTCAACGTTGTCATAAGTCAGTCCGGGGGGCAGGCCTAGTTTTCGTGGAGTGACGACGAATGCTTTTCGTGGCGGTCGCGTTGCCGCCATTAGTCCAAGACGCAAAAAGCGGTTTACGACCTCTTTAAACGAGGCGCCTGAGCGCCGGCTCTCTTTCTCCAGCAACCGGGCAACGTCTTCGTCAAGTGAAAGCGTGGTGCGCACATCATGATTATATGTTGTAAGGCATCATGATGTAAACTATCTGATGCTTTCATTCAACAACATGTATCGGACCTGCGGGAGAAGCATCGCGACCAACTGCGCAACAGAAGAAGATCTCCGGCGCATCATCCGCGACGCGGGATTCAAGTCGGCGCAGAGGGACACGCTGTAATAGGACGTATTTTCTGAATTGAGCCGCAACCGTGCGCGATAAACCGACCTAGCGAAGCTCGCCTTTATCGCCGTAGTATCCAAGCTGCAGAAGTCGAAGCAGGTCGTCCACGCTCTTCTTTTTCTCCAAGATCAATATCACGAATTCACAGAGAATTTTGTGATTGATAAGCGTAACCCGACTTGAATAAGAGTTCTTGACCGCCAGGTCGACAAAGCCCGGTTTACCAATCGTTGTATAGGCGATGGGCTGCGGGCCCACTACTGTCTTCCCAAGTACTTCAAACGCTTCGGAGTTCGTCACCAATCCTTTGATCCGCGTCTTGCACTCAATCTGGATATTGCCTTCGGTTGCAGCTACCAGAATGTCCGCACATCCCGGTACCTTTCTGTCGTCCAACAGCTCAGCTTTCACGCCAACGGCTGAAAGCAGATCGAACACGGCAACTTCAAACTCAGTGCCGAGTTTTTCGTAAACGCGTTTCACCACCTCATCAGACGAAAATCTCTTACTTCGAATCGTGTGCGCGGCCAGCGTCGACTGCGCCAGGCGATCAATGTAACGAGCCGCACCGAGTTCTAGGTTGTTTGCTTGATCTGGGTTCCTCATCACCGAGGCCAGTTTTGCGTCGTCGGCCTCTATGATTTTGGTAAGGTCGTCATAGCCAGCACGAAGTAGATCCAATATCTTCCCTCTCCCAATCCCGGACAATTCAACGCCCAGAGAAACGCGGTTACGCACCACGTCTGAGATTGCGACTCCAGCCTCTGGCACGCCGAACAACAGCCGTCGTCCCATAACCGAAAAGTGGGCGCCCATCCGAGGATCAAGACCGAAATCCTTTACGCGGGCGATGGCGGCAGCGGAGTCGAACATCCAGCAGCAGTGCTCCGCCGCCTGCCTAATCTGGCCCTCCCTCAAACTGCGGAAAGGGTTACACAGGTTCTGGTAACTTATTCCCTTAATCCATTCACTGAGCACCCACGCGACCTGCAACACCAAAGGTGGGTCACAGGGATCTTCGTATCGGCGTAGCGTGCAAATCGCGCCGCGATGTCCATCCAGAAAGGTACCAGCAGAACCATCCCGGTATATCGGACCGGTTTCGCCGTCGGCGTCGAGAAGGAGATGAAGCATGGCAGGGCCGAGTCGCTGCGCGGTATTGGGAAACTCTGTCTGACCGTTCTTGGCAAGCGCAGTCGCGAGTACGCGAATGCGACGGAGAATTACAAGTGCGGCCTGGGGCGCGATTCCCTTTTGTGACGTGACGTATCCGAAAGATGTGGCACGATACAAGCCATCTGAATTACGCAGGATGAAACCATCCTTCTCGAGCTGATCGGCAATCGAGGGAATAGCGTCTAGACGGGCTTTCAACAACTTTGGATTTCTATCCGCAGTGCGGCTGCCAAAAAATGAACTCCGAATAAAGGCTCGTAATTCTTCAACGCTGGATGCGGCACTGGACGCTACCAGGTTGAGAAGAATCTTGTCTAAGGATTCATGCTCTAGTACGGACTCGACCCGCTCGGTTTCCTCACTGAGGTAGCCATTCATCGCGACCCGGTCTTTTGCTGTCCGGCTGATCAGAATTGAGGTGCCTTTCGCATCCTGCAGACCACGCCGCCCAGCGCGACCCGCCATGTTTATGTATTCGCGCTTATCAATAAATTGTTCGATCCAACGGCGGTAGACATCGTCAAAGACCACCGTCGCTATTGGAAGGTTGACGCCCTGCCCAAGCGTGGTCGTGGAGTAGGACACTTCGATGCTGCCGTCGCGTATCTTGTCTTCAATGACGCGTCTTTCGTCCTGGGACAGGTCGCTATGGTGGAACGCAATGCCCGCATCCACGACTTCGGTAAGTGAGCGGCCGGTCGGACCGCCTTCCGTAAAGAACAACAACAACTGCCGAATCTCGGCAAAAATCTTGCGAATAGATGAACCGCTCCTGATCTTCGTGTAATGTTCCTTCGCCAAGGCCTCTGCTCGTGGCTTTGTCATGCAGAACACAATTATTGGGGTCTGCTTCCTGGCAATCAGATCCAACACGACATCGAGCGTATCTATCGAGGAAGCTAAATTGGGCCGTTCTTGAATCGCGTCGTATCCCTGGCCAAACTCTTTCGAGTAAACAGTCGATTTTGTCCAGATCTCTTCAATCAGAGGGATGTCCCGCTTCGTTGTCCGGCACACTTTCGCTCCTAGCCATCCGCCGAGGTCGTCGGCATTAGGTAAAGCGGCAGACAAGCCAATGATCTGTGTTTGTGGATTTCTTACGATCACAAGCGTGAGCAGCATTTCCAGCACTGATCCGCGATTCGTGTCCCCAAGTGTTTGGAGCTCGTCAACCACAATGAGACTCACATGGGACAGGAGTTCAGGATTGTCCCGGATCAGGGCATAGAACTTCTCATAAGTAGCAAAAGTCACCTGGCTCTGGCTGAGCCCCTCGTCCTCGAAGTCCCGATCACCGGTAGTAATGGCCGTACGCAAGATCTGTTCATCTCCTGCCGTCCAGAAACGTCGGAATAAGGAGTATTTCTCCTCGGCTAGCGCCTTCAGCGACACAAGATAAAAAGCGCCCTTCCGGTGCAGGGCATGGTGTATCGCCGCCAGTTCGGCAATTAGAGTCTTCCCTGACGAGGTAGGCGCAGCGATCAGCAGGTTCTCCCCATCCAGCAACCCCGCCTCGATGCTTGCCTGCTGAATGGGATTTAGTTCAACAAACCCTCGTTTTGTGAGGGTATCGACGACCTGTTCCGGAAACCCCAAGGCTCCGAGATCGGCAATCTTAGGTGACGGTTTTGGGGTGGGGGACGTTGACATACGAAAACCTCAAGACTGAGAACGTGAAACCAATCTGGACAACTGCCCATCTATAGTACTATATTTAGTACCATAGTAACAAGGAGGTGCGGCCTATGTGGATGCACAATGATCCAGAAGATCCGAAAGCAGTTCGAGCAGATCAGGGGTAAGAAACATCATTCGTTCGACGACTTCGATCCTATTATTCGTCGCTGCTTGTCGGAATATGCACACCTCTTTCCTGAGCGGCAGATTAATAAGGCAGGAAGCAAGGTTGTTTACCACTTCAATGTTGAAGGCGTTGAGGCGATCAGTTTAGAAAAAGAGCATGGATCAAGAGAGTTTGTCCCTCGCCACTACGCAAAACTTGCGATGGTAGGCATTGAGGACCTGATCACATTTATCGAGAACGCTGAAGGCAGAAAACCCGCTGCCGAGGAGATTGAGAGCCATGAAGAACGAGAGTCACATACGGACGTTGCAAGCACCACAGAGCCAGAGCGCGGACAGGATGCAGCATTACCTCCGCCTAAAGTATCCGATGGAGATCGTTGAAGACGATGACGGAGTGGTGGCGACGATTCCCGACTTACCCGGCTGCGTGAGTTTTGGCGAGACGATCGAAGCCGCTCTGCGCAGCCTTAACGAGACCAAGGAATTGTGGATCAAGGGTCGCGTTGATTCCGGTCAGCCGGTTCCAGAGCCGAGTCAAATTGAGGACTTCAGTGGCAAGTTCGTATTGCGGATTCCGCGGAGTCTGCACAAATCCTTGGACCGCGAGGCAAAGAGGCAGGGTGTCAGTCTGAACCAGTACATACTCCACTTGCTCTCTGAACGACATGCCACGACAAAGATTGAACACGCGCTTGAGCAGTCGGGGCCATTCTTCGCCAATCTGCAGCACTGTTACCTGCACGCCAAGGACGCTTGGGTCGAGCAAGCCAGAATTTACCGATTTTCAATGTCGACGCGCTCGGCCCACGCTCTTGAGTCCCCCGAGTCCCTCCTAGGAATGCTTGACTTTCTGCCGAAACCGAAAGGGTTTCGAAAGATGCTTCCTAGTCAGAAAGACCTAAGAAAAATGTACGAGGGCAAGTTATGACAACCAAAAAGGCCCGGGTGGTCGAACGGACCGCCTACACGAGCTTTTTGCGGTCCCTTGATCTGTTTTCCATTTCCCTCGTAGACAGCAGTTTCCATGGTGACCGGGAACAGTACTTTGAGAACCCGAAGCACGAACTCGATGTCGATTGGAGAACCGAGGTAGCAGGGCAAGGGGAGGAATCCTTCGACGTGCGGGCGAATGTAAAAATTAGAATCTTTGCGCCTACGACGAAAAAGGACTTCTTCACACTAACGGCAAGCTATGTCTTACACGTTCACGCTCCTGCCCCATTAGATCCGAAGTACGTGCAGAGGTTCACTGATTCCGAAGTACGCCTAATCGTTTGGCCGTATGTGCGCGAGTACGTCACCAGCATGTTCGGAAGAATGCACGTTCCTCCGGCCATCCTGCCCGTGACGGGGAGCAAGGGAACCTAAAACTGCGCGTCGAAATTAAACCAGAGGCTCGATGTGGTGACGGATCCAGTCGAAGATCTGGGCAAAGCGGAATTCGTGCCGCTCCATCGAGGCGACTACGAATGCGTGTCCGTCCAAGCCCTCGACTTCGATGTAAAAGCCGTTGCGCCGCAGGAATACATCGGCGGCGGTGAAAGCGATGCGCCTACTGCCGTCGAGGAAGCGGAAGCGGGCGGGTCGTGTCAGGGCATGGCTTCAGCCGTGCCGCACTGCGGATTAAATTGACTTCGCCCCTTCGACTTCGCTCAGAGCCTGCCCTGAGCTTGTCGAAGGGGCAAGCTTTTAGGCGCTGAGGCCAGCGGCTAAAGCCGATCACCTTACCGATTTTCTTTCGATACGGCTGAAGCCATATCCTGACACGAATCGATTGTGGGTTCCCGTTCGATTGTAGGCCCCTGTTAAACAATTCTGGATCGCGCAGTGATCAATAGCCTGCCACTCCAGCAATAGGAGAGCAACGCCGAAGGACGTGCGGCTCACGATTCTGGAGCATAATGTCTGCGACGGGGGCCTCACGATGACTCATGCACACTCTAGCGGTGCTCCAGCGCAGGAGCGCGCAGAACACGAGCGCCTGGAAAAATGGATGAGCGTGGTGGCTGCGCTGGCAGCGGGCGGGGCGTTCTTCGCCCTATGGTTCTGGCTCTTGCCGGGGTGGCTCGGCTTCCGCGTAGAAACGGCGGGGACGGCGCGTTGGCGATGGCTGGCGGCGATTCCATCGGTGCTGGGATTCGCGGTTGCTCTACGATGCATTTGGGACTTCGGGTGGACGGGACGCGGAACGCCTGCGCCTTTCGCTCCACCTCAGCGATTGGTAGTGGTGGGCTTCTACCGATACGTGCGTAACCCGATGTACGTCGGCTTCGCAGTCGGCTGGATCGGGCTGTGGGTCGTTTTCGGACATGCTAACCCTAGAGTGATCGCGGCGGTGGCAGCCGTTGCGCTCGGCGTGCATCTGTTTGTCGTCTTGTATGAAGAGCCGACGTTGCGCAAGAAGTTCGGGACAGATTACGAAGAGTATTGCCGGAACGTGAGGCGCTGGTGGCCGCGCGTGCGAGCCTGGGACAAGTCGTAAGTCACCGTTTTCCAAGAGAACGCGAGAATTGGTGTCCTGGCCCTTTCCTCGGGTGCAGATGCAGGACTTGCGCCCGACGCGAATGCGATACCCAATCCCCTCAACGCTTGCGTGATATATTCCCGCCGTGAGAAGGAGGACCTATCCATGTCAGGGCCACCTTACCGTTCGCTGTCGTTGGGATTGCGGGTGATGTCTGCGCTGATCGCGGTTGGGGGTGTGTTCATGATCCTCAGCGGCAAGCCGCTCATCCTCCGGGTGTTCATGCATCCTCCTGAAGCTGAGGTTTCCACGTTGCTGCTGGCACTGCTGAAGGAGATGGGTGGCGTGATGCTCATGCTCAGCCTGATGCTGTTTCTTGCCGCACGCGACCCGGCGCGCAATGTCGCCATCCTCGACGCGCTCATTGTGGGTCTCTGCATCCTCGCGATCACGCCGCTGCTGTCTCTCAAGATGCTCGATCTTGGCAGCCTCTATCCGCCGTATTTGATCTGGGGCCGATCGCTGGTCAGGCTGGTGTTGGCGGCAGTCCTGTTTTACGCGCGCCCGCGGGATTTGCCTCACACTCGCCCATCATGACCCAGTGCCGCCCTGTCCTAATTTCATGAACCACGAAGGACACAAAGGTACACAAAGGGTGGAATCCTAAAGGTTCCTTC
>DASQYT010000267.1:0-11086 GCA_035639075.1 Candidatus Elarobacter sp. | reverse complement strand
CCGGCCAGTTTTTGGTGAGGCACGTCCTGCACTGCACGCTGAAATCCCTTCGCACCTCAATGCGTATTATTAGGTGAGGAGAAATCGTCATGTCAGCCCGCAGCACGTTCATCCATCTCGCCGCTAAAGCCGGCATTTTATTCGGCGCGCTATTTCTGGTAAGCGTCCTGCTTGCCGCCATTCCCGGCCATCATGCGCCCGCGGCGCCTGGGCAGGAGTCCCAGCAATCGTCCGGCTCGCAGCCTCAAGAATCGCAGCCGATGGACCACAGCAAAATGTCCGGCATGGACATGGACGACGCCAAAGTCAACGAAGCTCACGCCGTTCACGACATGACGCGCGGGCACATGGACGCGCACAACCTCCACATGCGCATGACGGCGATGCGCCCGCAAACGCCGGAAGATGCGGCGAGGGCCAGCGAAATCGTCGTACAACTCCGCTCCGGCATCGAGAAATACAAGGACTATCACGTCGCTCTGAACGACGGTTACAAAATCTTTCTGCCGAATCTGCCGCAGCCCGAATATCACTTTACGAATTACTGGAACGGTTTCCTGGAAGGCTTCTCTTTTGATCCGGCGCGGCCGACCTCCCTGCTCTACAGGAAAACTGCAGACGGATACGAGCTGGTGGGCGCCATGTACACCATGCCCAAGCGCGCGACGGAAGAACAGCTCAACGCACGCGTCCCCCTCAGCGTTGCCACGTGGCATTTACACACCAACCTGTGCATGCCGCAGAAGGGGCAGTTGCGGAACGCGGATTGGACAAAGTTCGGATTGAAAGGGTCCATCGCAACGCAAGATGCCTGCGACGGTGCGAATGGCCGCTTCCAACCGGTCATCTTTGGCTGGATGGTCCACGTCTACCCGTTCGAAGATTCTCTCGACAAAGTCTTCGCCATGCATCATCACATGGACTGAGCAGGCCCTGGTCAGCGGCTTACTTCCCGCGAAATTCATAGAACGCA
Source organism: Candidatus Elarobacter sp. (assembly GCA_035639075.1). Taxonomy (GTDB): domain Bacteria; phylum Acidobacteriota; class Terriglobia; order Acidiferrales; family UBA7541; genus Acidiferrum. Next base: position 10,113 of record DASQYT010000267.1, on the reverse strand, counting down.
CTGAGGCCGTATACGTTGACTTGTCTGTGAGCGCACCCTTAAGATGGCGTTCCAATGGCGTTTTTCTCCCCATGATCGGTCTCACTGTCTCTCATTACCGCATCCTGGAGAAGCTGGGCGGCGGCGGAATGGGTGTGGTGTATAAAGCCGAGGATCTGAGGCTCGGCCGCCATGTGTCGCTGAAGTTCCTTCCTGAAGAGCTCTCCCGGGACACTCTGGCGATTGAACGATTTCAGAGGGAGGCGCGGGCTGCCTCCTCGCTGAACCATCCTCACATCTGCACGATCTATGACGTTGACCAGTATGAGGGCCAGCATTTCATCGTCATGGAATTCCTGGAAGGGCACACGCTGAAACACAGGATCAGCGGAAAGCCGATAGACCTGGAACGCGTGCCGGAGTACGGCTTCCAGATGGCAGATGCGCTGGAAGCGGCGCACTCTAAAGCCATCATTCACCGCGACATCAAGCCGGCCAATATTTTTATTACCGACCGGGGGCAGGTGAAACTCCTCGATTTTGGCTTGGCCAAACTGCTTCCGGAACGCAAAGGCTCTGCCCGCGGCAAACAAGAGCAGCCTAGCTTTGGGGCCACGACACAGGACGCTCATCTGACCAGCGACGGAGTGGCGCTGGGCACGGTTGCCTACATGTCTCCAGAACAGGTTCGCGGACAGGAACTTGACGAGCGCACCGACTTGTTCTCGCTCGGGCTGGTTCTATATGAAATGTCTACGGGTGAGCGGGCATTCACCGGAAATACTTCGGGCGTAATCTTTGACGCGATCCTGAACCGCGCCCCAACACCGCCGGTGCGGCTGAACCCCGCGATTCCCATCCAATTGGAACAGATTATCGCCAAGTCTTTGGAGAAAGACCGCGAGCTGCGCTACCGGTCGGCTTCGGACCTGCGAGCGGACTTGCAGCGGCTGAAACGAGACACGGATTCGTCGCGCGCGATGCCGTACACGTCCGGCCAAGCCTCGCGCCAAAAACTGCGGCGGCTTTGGCCTCATTTTGTGTGGAGTGGAGTCCTCGCCATTCTGCTACTTCTGTTCGGATTGAACGTGGGGAATGTGCGCGACAGCTTGTTTGGCGGAGCAAGCCAGGCGCGCATCGAATCGATCGCCGTCTTGCCGTTCGCTAATTTGAGCAACGACCCGAAAACCGAATACCTGAGCGACGGTCTGACCGAGAGCCTGATCAACAGCCTGTCCCAACTTCCCAATCTGGCGGTCATGTCGCGCAACACAGTTTTTCGCTACAAGGGACAGGCGTCAGACCCGCAAAAGGTAGGGCGCGACCTGCATGTGAGGACCATTCTCACCGGCAGGCTCATCCAAACCGGCGACGACTTGACCATCAGCGTGAATCTGGAAGACGTAACGAATAATCGGCAAATCTGGGGCGAGCAATACAATCGCAAGCTTTCTAATCTGGTAGCCGTGCAACAGGAGATTGCCGGAGACATTTACGGGCGCTTGCGCCCGCGATTGGCAGGCGAAGAGAGGAAACTGTTGGCCAAGCGTCCGACCGAGGATGCCGAGGCCTACCAACTCTACCTGCAGGGTCTCTTCTATTGGAATAAATGGACGCAAGCGGATTTCAAGAAAGCCGCGGATTTTTTCACCCAGGCAGTGCAGAGGGACCAGCATTACGCGCTCTCTTACGCGGGCCTGGCCGACACTTACAGCCTTCTGGGGGACGCTGGATATCTGCCGCCATCGGAGGCCTGGCCTAAGGCAAAAGCTGCCGCCATGCAGGCACTGGATATAGACGATAGCCTCGCGGAAGCGCACACCTCCCTGGGCCTGGTGAAGGAGCATTTTGAATGGGATTGGACGGGAGCCGAGCAGGAGTTCAAGCGGGCCATCGAACTGAATCCGAATCTGGCGACGGCGCATCACTGGTACGGCGACTATTTGACCAACATGGGCCGCTTCGAAGAAGGAATGGCGCAGACGAAGAAGGCCCAGGAATTGGACCCACTCTCGCTTATCATCAATACGACGCTGGGATGGCAGTTCTACGTGGCGGGCCAGAATGAGAATGCCGTCGAGCAGTTGCGGAAAGTTCTGGATATTGACGCAAAGTTTTCGCCTGCCCGTCGGACGCTCGAGGAAGTCTACGCGCATATGGGTAAGCAAAAAGAGGCAGTGGCGGAAAGAGAAAAAGCTCTATCGCTCTCCGGAGGCGCCGAATTGGCGGCATCCATCGAGGAAGACTTCAAGAAGTCCGGCTACAAAGGCGTTCTGCAAAGCTGGCTCGAAGGGTTGACGGAACTGTCGAAGCACAGCTATGTCTCGTCCTACAGCATCGCGGAGTCTTACATGCGGATGGGCGAAAAACAAAAAGCCTTCGAATGGCTGGAAAAAGCCTACGAGGAGCACGACAGCGGCCTGGTTTCCCTGGCCGTCGAGCCGATGTTTGAAAGCCTCCGGAGCGAACCGCGATTCAAGGAAATCGTCCGGCGCATGAAACTGTCACATTAGAATCAGCAAGCGAAGCGCAAGCGTCTGCCGAGCACTTCACCTACTCATCGCAGAGGTCCTCTATCGTAGAGGATAGTCCTTCTCGCCAGGCAAGTGGCCGTCCACGCGGAGTACCTTAACGCCCGGACGTATGTTCCGTGAGTCCACAAACGCAATAGCGCCAGGGAGCGCGGTCAAAAGCTCGTATTGCATGTCGTTCGAATAGACGATCCTCGGTGGCGACGCAGCTTCCGCTCGAAAAATCTTAGCTACCCAATACTGTTTAAACTGCGCCTCGGACATTTGATAGATCACCCGCAGAACAACATCTCGTTCGCGAGCCGCGGGAGCGCGAATCAACAAAACGACGGGAAGTTTGGAGCTCCAATATTGCCGCTCGCCGAGCATGACCTTGCGTACTTCGGAGAGACTGAGATCGGCGACGGGAGTATCGGAATTCACCACGACAGCCACGTCGGTTCCGTGGGAAGTCTGTGCAAGGGATGGAGACTGGAGAGCCACGGTGGCCCAAAGGATTGTCCAGAGAAGTGTCACAATACGTTTTTTGTAGGTGGCATTCATATTCGGGCTCATCAAAAGGTGAAGTCCGTCTGGAAGAATGCGCCGTTCACGCGAGGATCCGTCGGCAGCCGCTTGAAATTGCGGTATTCGCCCTTAAAACTCGCATAGTTCGTGATGTCGTACCGCATGCCAACGATGGACTGGACCAGATTCAGATTCGTGAAAACCTGTTCGCTCAACGGTGTGTGCGTATGCTCGAAGCGATAGTAGGGCTTCAGAGTCTTTTCAAACCATGGCAGCCGGTAGCCCATCTGCACGTAGTATGCCTGGTTATTGGTGATGGCATTGGTCAAAATATTCTTGTGATTGACATTGGCGAATTCCGCCAGGAATTCCGGAGTCTCCTTGGTCCAAACAATGTGCGCGGCGGAAATCCATTCGCGAAAGTCATTTCCGGCCGGGTTGACCGGCAGAGTGATTTTGTCGCGATAGACGGAGACTCCCATCTGCAGCCCATAGAGCTTTGCGGGCCGCGAATAAAGGTTGGCGACCCACGCACGATTGTTATTGTTGTCGCCCGCGTCCCCGGGACGGCTGATGGGGAACCCGCGTCCATTGCCGACGCCTGCGTTATAGCTGAGCCCTGCTCCCCCTGACGGAATATTTCCCTCAGCCAAAACACCCAAAAAGTGCACGGGGATAAACGTCCCGCCAAACTTGATCATCTCAGGCCGGCTGATCGTGGTCTGCAGCCAGGCGCCGTGATGGAACGCGGTGTTCCAATAGCCGATGGGCGTATGGTACCGCCCAAAGGATAGTTTGAAAAAGTCATTGTAGTCGTATCGAATGATGGAGCGTTCCACTTCCAAGGTGTAGCCCGCCGACTGGGCGTTAAAGGTGAGTTCACCGAAGTAGGTGACTTTGTGGGAAAGCGCAGAAGCCAGGTGAAGATCGAGCTGGCCGAGGTTGAAGCCGCTGATGGCGCCTCTTTGGTCCGTGGTGGAAAAATTCACTTCACCAAACCCACGAATCTGCAGTGACGGATAGCGAGCCTCCAACTGCCGCGTGGTGGCTTGCGACTCGGTCTGCTCGTGCTGATGCATGGGCGCGGAGGCAGGTACCGCCTCGGCCATTTCCGGCTTTGGAGCAGCAGGAACTGGCGCAGCGGCTTCCGCGGTTGGAACGGCCGCTGCAACAGTCTTAGTCTCAAGCTCCCCAACGCGTTTCTCCAACTGTTGAACGCGCTCGAGCAAAATCCTGATCTGCTCAGTCTGATCGGGCGCGGTCTGTGCCCTGGCAGCGCCTGAAGCAAAAATCATTAATCCTACAAGGACCGGCAATCGTCGGCGCACGGCTCCCTCCTCTACCATTTTCTCGGTTCATTCTTCGAGCGAAGCAGTCTTCTTATTTGAAAATATGGAGTAAGACTCCCCAGCCTGCTAAGGCAAATCGTGGCTTCCGATTCGGGAGCCCTTCTTCACCTCGGAGTGTGCTGGAGAGTGAAGCGTATTTTATGCTGCGCGACTCGATTGTCAAAAGGAACTTTTTCTGGCGCGGGTAAGTCCAGGATACGCGAGAACCTCGAGTTCAAAACACTTTCAGAGCGAAGTTAAGCCGAAGTAAACCAAAGGGTGCAAACGCCAAATAGGTCAGTATTTATAGGCTGATACGTTCGAACTGCGCCAACGTTTCATTTTGGACACATTCCTGTCCAATACGGTACATGCGTACCATTAGCCTGTTCCACTCCGAAACACAAAATGGGTCAACCTAGAGCGCGATCGGTTCCTCATCCAGAGCCCTCAAGCTAGTGCGTCAAGACGGCCTGCCAACGTGAGCTAAGGGAAAAAAAGGAGACGCTATAAATGCGCCTATCGTACAAACTGTTGATTGCCACAGGGGCCCTGCTTTTTGTTGCAGCAAACGTGCCGCCTGCTTCGGCACAGATCAACTCGAACACCGGCACCGTAACGCTTAACGCTACACTGTCCGAATCTCTCACGATAACAGTCAATAGCGGCAGCACGGTAAATTTCGCGCTTGCTCCAAACACAGCTGTAAACGCGGGAAGCACGACGACTGGCGTGACCACGGCTTGGACTCTGAAGCCTGGCCGTACCGCAGTTGCACTGTGGGCTTATTTCGGCAGTGCGACCGCTGCGCTCGTTCACCAAACAGCGGGAAATGCCGTGGACATTCCTTCATCGGCAGTGAAAATCCAGGTTGGCGGAGCTGGCCCGTTCAACGCTTTGACGGCCGTCAGCCCGTTCAACGCCGCGGCTTCAGGACTGCAGATTGGTTCGTCCATTTCCATCACTGGTCTGAACAAGACTGGCAGCCGGGCGGATACGCTGGCCTACCAGATTGACACCACAGTGGTTCCGCAGTTGCCCGCGGATACCTACGTCGGCACGCTGAACATCCAGGCGCAAGCCACACCCTAAGCTGGATGGACGCGAAAGTCAGTTTTTCGTTGACGTTCGGACATCGGCCCGGGAGACGTACTTTCCGGGCCGTATGTCTTCTTTTTTTGCTCTCTGCCACGCCCATTTTCGCGCAGACGGTCCAGCCGTTGATTGACGAAAACGTCGTCAAAGGCCCTGGGAAGGCTGCCAGCGGAAAAATCGAATACATCAACGACAGCACGCAAACGCTGAGCGTCGTCCTGGAGGCAAAGAGCTTCACGGTGTTCGACACCGGCGAGCTTTCCTACCGGCCTCTTGATGAAGGGATTCATGCGAAATTTTCCACGATGAGTTTTCGCATCCCTCCGAAGCAGAATTTCTTTGTGTTTTATGAAGCGTCCGCGGACAAACTGCCTTCCTGGTTCGTCGTGTACGCCACGTTCGGCGGCTTTAAGGAAAGAACGCCTGAGGGATTCCGTATTCAAATCCAGTTGCCGCACACGATTTATGTACTCCCGAAACAGGAACTGCAGAAGGACGAGATCGTTGTGAAGGTCGCGGAATACCGAGCAAGCGAAAAAAAAGTGATTCTTCGCGTGGAGAACACCGGTCCATCGTTCGGGCGAGTTCTGGAAACCGATGTGACATCGATCAAAGACAGAGCGACGCAAGGTGGCTTCCCAATCTTCCCCTTCAGCCAGCGCCAAGTGGAAATTCCCTGGGAAGCATCCGGGAACCCATCCAAGTTACAACTGCGCCTTGCTCACTTTAAGTTGGAGCAAAGCGTGTCGAGCACCACGCCCTGATGCCACTGCGCTCACCTCCGTGCCTCGCCGCTCCAATTCGTGGGCCCTTCCTGTAGTCTTGGTCCTGATTTGCTTGCTGGGAATTCCCCTCTCTGCGAACGCTCAATTCATAAGAGTCGAAGCCGGGGCTTCCGATCTGCTGCCTTCCGCGGGCGGCTCGATCAACTTTCAAGGCCCAAACTACACGGGTTACTTGGGGGTGGGCGAAATTGACGGAGTATTTCGTCTGGGAACTTCGGTTAAGACCATCATTCATTCTGACGTCGTCACGCTCGGCGACCAAGCCGTTGCATTTGATTTGCCGACGGACATCTTTAACACCAATCATTTCTTTCCTACCCGTGGAATCGGCATCAGTGCAAGAGAGGGGAGGGCAAACGTATTTTTATTCGCGGGCGGCACGGCGTTGACCAGTGGCACTCCGTTCTTTCAGGCGGCAAGCGCGGATATGCCCGTAGGAATGCTGTTCACGGACGTTCCTCTTTCGCCGACGTTGCGCTTTTCCTCAAGAAACGTAATTTCCCGCCAGAGAACGTCGATTCAATCGCTCGACTGGCATCCTGGCAAATGGCTACGGAGCGGACTCGCCATGGGGATCGGTTCGAACCAGGCGTATCTCGCCGCGACGACTGACGTTGAAACCAGCCGGCTGTCGTTGAAAGCAGCCTACATCTCTGCTGGCAATCGCTTCCGCCGCATTACTGCATCTTCCATCTACGCCTCGGAAGCGGATCGAGAGAACATTGTGACTGTCATTAAGCCGTCTTCCAGCGTGCTCCTAACTTTGGGACACCAAAATTTCCTCCAACCGCAAAGCATAGATCCCGCGGCGGCATATCTCCACGCGAGGATAAACGAAGCACAATCCAGCTTTGACGTTCGAGAGTTCCGGCTTGGCGCCGGCATTTTTCAATCGACTTATCAGAACCGAAGCAACCTGGCCAACAACTTTTCAGCAGCACGAAGGATTACAAGCCATCTGGATGCCAGCGTGAATTATTTCCGCGCTTTCTCGGGAGCGGGCTCGCACATGAGCAACCTCTCGGGTTCGCTTCGCGAAACGATTTCGCCCAGGATCAGTCTGTTGCAGGTGATCAATTATTCTCAGGGACGCACGAATGTTTTGTACGGCGGCAGTTATCTCTCGAACCGTTTCACGGTCAGTGTCGACTACCAGACTCTTTACCTGCCGTTTCGAGCTAACCCTTTTTCGCAGGGCATCAGCGTCACGCTCCGCATCAGGCTATTTGGGAGTCTTCAGGTAAATGCACAAACATTTCGCTCGGCGGATGGCCGGCTCCGTTATACGGCGTCCGGCGATGCGGTGCTGAACGGGAATTTCCGGCTGGCGGGTGGTGATGCGCAAAACGCTTTCAAGCACCTTCGTTACGTTGTCCGGGGACGCGTACAGGATGAAATGGGGAACCGCGTGGAAGGCGCTGCCTTACTTGTCGGCGAAGAACTGGTCATCACCAATACGGCCGGCGAATTCCTGGTCCGGAGAAGAACTGCCAGCATTTTGCCGCTGCAAATTGTGTTCGCGGAGTTTCTGAACCCGGCCTCTTTCCGAGTGATTGCAGCTCCGCGCACGGTAATGCCCTCACCCGACAACACTGCATCGGATGTCACAGTGATACTCGGCAGGAACTAATCTGTAGATGAATTTTAGTTCTTTATCAGGGCGCGGACGCGTGGGACGTCCGACATGGGAAGCGAATCACCATGTCCCAGGCAAGTGTAAACGGTCACTTGGCGGCCTCCGACCATCGCAGTGGGCACGCCGGAAGCTTGATCCTTATTGAGGCAGAAGATGCCCTGCTGATTCTTCGCGAATTTCGGTGAATGAACCCAGGCCACATCGTTGCGTCCTGGAAACCGGACGACCACCTTGTTCCCTTTGACTTGCGCGCCCTTGAGGACCGACTGGACCTCGACGACGGCTTCGTGCCAGTCCGGATCGTGTTCGGAGACGCGAGTAGTAGCCGACTTGGGCGCATTCCAGCGGTGAACGTCCGTGACGCGCCCGATGACCACGAAGTCCGCTGAGCTCAGCCGGTCTTGCAGCTCTTGATCGCTGATTTGCTCTTGAGCGTGTTGGTATGCCTTTTCATCAACGCCGGCCGGCTTAGGAGTCTCGCCGCTGCTGGGCTTGAATTCGTGGCCCAATTCCTTGACGGCCACGCCGGAACCAAAGATCCATCCTTCCGTGTAAAACGTAGCTTGCGCGCCTTGCTGGAAAGCGGACGGGTCTTTCAACTCGACGGTGACGTTGTCGCCCTTCTTCAGCGAAACTGCCGAAGGCTTTTTCAGCACACTGTCAACGCGAACCACAGCCGTTTGCGCTGATTTGGGAACGCCGGTAAAGGAAGTGGCACCCAGCTGGCTGACCGTACCGGCAAAGACGATGCTCGATTGTTTTGTGAGCGCCGCCTGATTGCCTGTGGCCTGGGGCATCGCCGCAACACCTAACAGGCAAACGCCCAGAATCCCTGCAAGAAAAAATCTCGAAGTATTCATGCGCATCTCCTTCTTTCGCGCCATGGTGCGAAAGGGCTTCACGGTTTCACCGGAACGCTGAAGTAAAACGGATCGATGGAAATCGCCACGGGATTGCCGGAGCCGTCCGTCAGTGCCTTCGTGTTGAAATCCGCGGCCCGCTGGTACGTCACGCCCTGGGGAAAATTAGTCAGGTCCGGGGTGTTGTTGGCGCAAAACACGCCGCGAAACTCATTTCCAACCGCGAGTAGGTAATCGTAGTCCCCCAGATAGGGCAAGAATTGCTGCACGGGAGTGTTCGCCGGGACATTCGCCAAAATAAGATCCTGTACCGTCGCGAAAGCATCGCGCGATTGCACCACATGTGTAACCCAGCGGCCGCCAGAAAGTTGCTGATAGAGCATACCAACCGTGCCGTTGTTTGCCACTGCGAGTGCGATATTTGTGGCGTTCCGGATGGTCGTGTGAGTCAAGTCGGTCTTGGACCACGTCACGCCCCGATCCGTGGAACGCCTTACATGCAGCGTGTAAATGTCTCCTTTGCTCCCGTGGTCCGCCCAGCCGACGTACACCGTGGAACTGTTATTTGGATCGACGGCTATGGAAAGCGTAGACCCGACGCGCTCCTGCCCCAAGGTCGGCGCATTCGACCAGGGGATAGAGGCGCGCTTGACCACTATTCGCCCCGGCAATTTGTCTGACGGATCCTTCAAGGCTTGGAATGGATTGGGGCCAGTTCCTCCCTTATCATCTCGTACCACAACAACGTCGCTCGTCGCGACGGTGCCGTTAAATTTTCGCCAGCCAAAGAAAGCCACGTAGACGGTGTTGTCGGCCGCGATCGTCGGGCGAACGGATGGACCATCCTGTCCCGCGGTCTTTCGCGTTTCGATCGAAAAGGATTTATAAGTCGCGCCGCCATCCACGGATACATCTACAGTTGCCGTGTGGCCGTTGGGCTGATTGAAGTCATTAAGACCCACATATATATGGTCGGTGTTGGAAATCCCCAACGCCCGCACGAAGGGCTGGTCCACGTTGCCACGTGTGGACTGCACGTTCATGATCGCGCTGGAAGAAACATCGTTCGATTCCGACTCGTCGAGCGTGATGGACGCGGCGCAAGCCAGGGTGCCGGCGTGCAGGTCGCCGCGGGGATGGTTCTCACCCGTGGGCATGGCGTGCGTGATATCGCAAGTCATGCGCTGCACGGGAGTGATGGCGCTTAGCACCCACGTAGCGCCAGCGTCCTCGGAAACATAAACGGGGGCATTTCCGCTTGTAGAAAACGGATTGGGAGTGAACGCCGACGCCACCATGATCTGGGGATTGACAGTCTGCACCGCCAGGAATGGCTCACTGTCTTGATTCGTCTCCCCGCTGAGGCTCGCAGGAATTAAGTTCACAACCTTA
>DASQYT010000266.1:0-11682 GCA_035639075.1 Candidatus Elarobacter sp. | reverse complement strand
CGGCTCAAACAATCGGGCATGTTCTGGACCGTGCGCGGAGCCAACGCCATCATTGCCCTCCGTTGCTGCCGACTCAGCGGTAGGTTCGAGGATTACTGGGAAGGCCGCCGACGTTGATCTCACTTATATGTCGCGCACCGGGAAGGCTCTCCGGCATCGATTCCCACGGCTCGCAGAACAAGATCCTTCAGCGCGGCAATAAATAGTGGTGAATCGCCCAAGGCGGGCATCATACGAAATCTTTCGACGCCCACTTTTTCCGATTCCTCGCGGGCTTCGATATTAATTTCGTGGAGCGTCTCGATGTGTTCGGTAACGAACGAAATGGGCGCCACGAGCATCTCTTTCACGCCTTCGTGGCCCAGCCGCTCGATCGTTCCTGTCAGCGAGGGCTGGAGCCACTTCGCGGGACCTACGCGGCTCTGGTAGCACAACAGGTGCGTCTGGGGCCAGCCAGCATATTTTTTCGCGCCCAATTCGTTGACCAGACGCACCGTCGTCTCGATCTGTTTAGGATATGGGTCGCCCTTCTCGACCAAACTCATCGGCAGTCCGTGCGCGCTGAAAACCAGTTGAATCCGCGAGCTGTCTGGAAATTGCCGCAACACGGATCCAATCCGCTGAACGAGCGCCTGAATATAGAGTGGATGATCGTGAAAATTGTCGATGGTGCGCTCTAGCGGTTTTCCTGCGGCTGGTCCCGAATTTGCCTGCCGAGCGACGCGTGCCCATTCCTTCATGCTGCTCAACGTCGTGGCGTAAGAATAGTGCGGATAGAGCGGCAATAAAACAATTTCATCCAGCTGCCCAGCCTTGCGGAACGCGTCCACCGCTTCCGCCGTGAACGGATGCCAGTAACGCATCGCTATCACAGCCATGGGATCGATGTACGGCGAAACAGCTTCCACGAGCCGCACTCGTTGCCGTTCTGTGAGTGCCCCGATCGGCGAACGGCACCCGATTTCAGCGTAGCGCCCGGCAACCGGAACCGACCTCCGCGAAGAAATGAGCTTCGCGATCGGGCGCCGCAGCAGTCCGAACGGACCAAGCGGGATAATGTCGGGGTCCAAAAACAAATTCAGCAGAAACGGCTCGACGGCCTCCAGCGAATCCGGCCCGCCGAGCTGAAACAGCACAATCCCGACTCGCTTCTTCCCTGGCAATCTACTTGCCTCGGCCAACGGAATTTTTTAAACGCTCGATGTCTCCTTGAAGAGCCGCAGCCCGGCGGGCAATTGTGATGTAGTAGACGAAAAAAATGGCCCAAGCAGCCATGTATGCGGCAAACACGCTGTCGAGATTTTTCATACTGCCTCCAATTCATGCTGCATCGTTTCAAGATCGCCTCTCATGGCCTCCAGCCGGTAGCGCTGGCGAAGCAGCAGCGTCATCAGTGCCAGCATGGCAAACCACGAGAAGAAAAGGACCTTGTACATCAAAGGATCAAGCCCCGCACCCGGCCCGCCCATAACCACCGGCTGCGGGTGTTGCGTCCTCCACCAGCGGATGGAACCAAAAACGAGAGGCACGTCCAAGAAAGCGAATATGCCGAAGAGCGCGCTGAGCAAGGCGCGTCGGTCAGGCTCTTCGATGAGCGTCCGTAAGAGCAAGTAGGAGACATAGAGAAGCCATAGCACAAAAGTCGAAGTGAGCCGCGCATCCCACGTCCACCAGATTCCCCATACGGGACGCGCCCAGATGGGGCCAGTTACAAGCACGGCGGTGGTAAATGCCAGACCGACTTCGCCGGACGCTACCCCGAGCCAGTCCCATCGCCGCTGGCGGCGAAGAACGTACAGCACGTTCGCGATAAAGGAAATAAAGAACGCCGTGAGGCCCGTCCACGCGCTTGCAACATGCAGAAACAAGATGCGGTAGATAAGACCCTGTTTTGCGTCCGTGGGGGCTATGAAAAACGATGAATAGGCGGCTGCCCCTAGAAGTAGAAACACCGCCACGGCAGCGAGGACATTTTTCACCATGAGGCTATTCCTCCAGAAGATATTCGCCGAAAAGCCATAGCGCCGTCAAAAAAACCATGTCGAAAATCGCGAGGAATCCGATTCCCTTCCACTGCACGTACGGCGCGCGGTCCAAGAGCCCTTTTGTGACTTCTGTGCTAGCCACGAGAATGGGCGTCAAAAGAGGGAGCATAAGCAAAGGCAATAGCAGTTCGCGCATGCGCGCCTGGGCTGAGATGGCGGAGAGCGCCGTACCAGCAATGGAAATGCCCAGGCTGCCGAGAACAAAAATGAGCACCAGCCAGTGCAACACGCCCGCAACCGGCACGTTGTACATCATTGCGAAAAAGGGGAGCAAGAAAAGCTCGGTAAGCAGAAGGAACAACGTGTTCGCGGCCAGCTTGGGCAGAAAAATAGCAAACGGATCGCTCACCGAAAGCCGTAACGCGCTCAGCGTGTCGTTATTCTGCTCCCGCAGAAAACAGGGCTGCAGCATCAGCGAAGCTGCGAAAAGAAACGCCAACCACAGAAGTCCAGGGCCAAAGCGCCGCGATTCGTCTGACGTGGGTTCAAACGTAAAGCTGAAAAGCACGATCACGATTAATATAAAGACAACGGTGGTCGTGAGCAGCTCCCTCGAGCGGAACTCCGTACGAAGTTCCTTGCCAAGCAGCACCGCCGTATTTGAGAGCAGCGCCATTCACGCGTTCGCAAAAGCGAGGATCGAACGGAAGTTCGCGCCGGTTCGCGTGTCGGCGACTACCGCACCCGCATCCAGCCGTATCGCTCGCGTCGCCAGGGTGGAGACTTCGGACTCGCCGTGCAGGCTCATCAAGATCGTACGTCCCGAATCTCGCAATTGACGCACCGTCTGCGCAAACCAGCGCGCACCCTGCGGATCTAGACCGGTAGTCGGTTCGTCGAGAAGGACCACGGGCGGCTCACTCAGCAGCGCGCGCGCAATGGCAACGCGCTGGCGCATCCCGCGGGAAAATGTGCGCACCAGGGAGTTTCGCCTATCCATGAGGCCCACTTCCCCGAGTAGTCTCTCGGTTCGTGCCGCTGGCTTCGCGATTCCTTGCAATCGTGCAAAAAGCAGGAGGTTCTCTTCCGCCGTCAGCTCGTCATAAACCATCGTGGCGTGTGCCACAAAACCAGCCGGGGGCGGCGTCGCGAATTTCTCCCCGCTTCCGTTTAGGAAATTAACCGCGCCCGACGACGGCCTCGCGAGTCGCGCCGCGATTCGCAGCAAGGTAGTCTTGCCGGAGCCGTTCCGTCCGGCGAACGCCACGCATTCTCCTGCGGGAATCTCCAACGAGACGTGCCTCAACGCGTAAAGCCCGCCGTACCGTTTATCAATGTTTTCAAAGCGGATTCCTGTAGGAGAAAAACTCGCCGGCGTCACGGGACGGCCTCGACGATGGGCAGATCGCTCCTGGTCTTCAACGCTCAGCCTCGCACGAGATCGCGCAGCACTTTCTCCGCCCGCGCGCGTTCCTGTGCATACTCATCTTCAGAAATAGTTCCCGCTTGATGGCGCAGCTCCAGCCGGAACAGCCGCTCTTTCAGCGCATCCAGGCTGCTGCCGATGGCGGCATCCACCTCGGCAAGACTCGCGGCCCCATTCGTTGGAGCAATCGGCACAGTTGGCGCCGCCGTGGCACTCACTTTGGGTTTCTTCTGCACCTCCGGTGCAACTGCCGCTACTGCTACGACAGGCTTGCGAGCGAGCAGAATCGCACCCAGCGCGAATACGCAAACAAACCCCGCTATCAACGGCCATTTCAAAACGTCCAGCCGTCCGGGAACCGCCTGGATGCTAACTCCGGCGGATTCGCTGCCTTGCTGCGCGTCTCGGCCCTGTTGGCCCCCTTGCTGACCTTGATCCGACCCGGCGTTCGTGTCGGGCGCCGTACCGGACACGCTCACGGTCACAGCTGTACCCGCAGGAACATCCTGTCTGCCGTAGAGATTCATGCCCTGCTCTTGCCCGTCCGATGTCAGACCATCACCGCTAATCTGCACGCTCGGTGGCGCCGCGATCAGCAACCGGCTACCCGCATAAATCGCGGGGATTTTTATTGTCGCGGCGTTTCCCGGATACGGCAGCTCGTAAGAGTACCGCACCGAATTCGCCCCCGGCCGAAACGCGAACGCAATCGAATAGCGATTGCGCTTTTTGTCGATCGGCACCTGCACCACCGGCATTCCAGCCGGCCCGGCAGCGGATACATGTTGAAGCTGGCCCTTTTCCGGCAATGCGAAATCAAAACTTCCTTTGCTTCGGTAGAAGGCCACCGGCGGCTGAGACTTGTTCTCGATCTGATACTCTTCCCCGACGCTCATCGCCGCGCCCTTAGGTTGAAAGATCACCACATGCAAAGGAACGTCGATCGTCTTGGCATCCTCGGACGACTCATAAATATCCACCTGCGTCGTGGTCGTGCCCGGCGGCAAGGCCTTGTTGAAATTGACCCCGTGATACACCGCCCGTACCAGCATTGGCTGGGCGCCAATTCCAGGGTGGTCAAACGTGAATTCCCCCTGTGCGCCGCTCTTGGAATGCGCGACTTCCTGCATTCCTCCGAGGAGCTGTATCAGTACAAGTTCAATTCCGGCCGCTGCCTTGCCGGTGGTGCCGTTCATCACGGTGCCGTGCACCGCTCCTGCCTCAGCGATTGCCGCCAACGGAGCCAGAACGAGCGCGGCGACGAAACCCAAGCGCGCCGTGCAAGAGAGCTTCATTGCGCGCCCCCATCGGCGGGACGCGTTCCTCGGGGCCGCCGCACCTGCGCATCCGTCACCTGATCGATTTCCGCCAGCACCAGCGCCGCTTCATTCTCAAGGGCCGTCTTCATCGCTTCAAAGTCGCCTTCCGAATATTTTCCGGAACGATACTCAAATCGCAAGTCTCGCAAATTGTCGTAGATCGTATCGCGGCGCTCCAGCAGTTGATCCAGCCTGGTCCGGTGTGGCGCAAGATCCGAAGCATCCGGCTGAATGTAAAAAATGAATAGCAAGGTGGCCACGGCCAGCGCCAGGCATGCGCCCAGCACGGCCAAATCCGCCGAGGCAATCTCGAAGCTCGCAAATGTCAAAAGAACTGTCACCGTTCAGTCCTGAGTCTCGCGTGAGACCTGCGCTCTGGCACGCTCTAGTGACTCGGGCGAAAAGCCTAGGGCGCCAGCCGCGGATGTTGCCGTGAGCGGCTCCGATCGCTTTCGCCAGCGCGCGATGACAAAAATCACCACTCCAACGCCCACGAAAAGGTAAACGCTCGGCAATATCCAGGCAACCAGGCTGAAGCCCGACTTCGGCGGTTCCGCATAGACTTGCGTCCCATATTCCTGCACGAACGCCTGCAAAATCTGCTCGTCGGTTTCGCCCTTGGCGATGTGCTGGTCCACCTTCTTCAGCATCGCTTTGGCTGTTTCACATGGCCCGGAGAATGCTCCTCCCGGATGCGAACAAATTCCCGCGGCCATATTGCATCCGCGGCACATGCAATTAATCTTCATGCCCATTTGTTTCGCGCGGTCGGAAAGCTGCTGCGCTCCAACAGGCGTGATGAGCAGCGGCCCCATCGCGAATATCGCCAGTATCGCGATCGCGCCAAAGGGGCGAACTTTAGTCATGGCCCTCTTGCATCGTAGCGGACGGCGCAAGCCCATGCGCCATCGGTTGTGCCACAGGCTGCTGGGCTCCCGCGAGCACCAGTACCGCGCGGCGATTCGGCAGCAGCGCCACCAGCGTTCCGAACACCACGACCGCTCCGCCGAGCCAGATCCATTTCACCAGTGGATTCAAATACGCGTGCACCACGGGAAGTTCCGTTTCAGGGCTATTTCCGGCGTAGACAACGTACAAATCCTCTTTAAGCGTCGAATAGATCGCCACCATCGTGCCGTTCTCCGTGGTGGTCTCGAAGCGCCGCTTCTCCGGATACAGCATCATAATTGGCTTCTTGTCGCGCAGCACTTCGACCAGCAGCCGTTGCGCGGTGTAGTTCTTTTCCGGTTTGGTGTCGAAGCCCTGCAGAACCAAAGTGTAGGGCCCGATCTGCATGCTGTCGCCCTGCCGCATGTCTTTCTGCAGATCGCGGTTGAACGCCGCTCCGGCCAGCCCGATGAAAACAAACACCATCCCCATATGAACAATGTAGCCGCCATAACGCCGCGTATTGCGCATCGTGAGTTCCACTGCCGAAGCCACAAACCAAGCGCTCGACCGCGCGCGAATCACCTTTGCGCCACGATAGAACTCCAGGCCCACTGTGGACGCCACAAATATGCAGAGGATCAGGCAGACCCACGAATAGATTTCCCGGAAGCCAAATGCCAGCGCAATCACGCCTGCGACCAGCCCGATTGCCAGCGGCCATCCAAAATTCCGTTTCAAGCTTTCCTTGGAAGTCTTCCGCCAAGCCAGCAGCGGACCGACGCCCGTCAAAAACAGCAGCAGCAGCCCGATGGGAATATTCACCTTGTTAAAAAACGGTGCGCCCACGCTGATGCGGTCGCCGGTAATCCACTCGGAAAAAACTGGGAACAGAGTTCCCGAAAGTATGGCGACGCACGAGACCAGCAGAATCAAATTGTTGAACAGAAAGCTCGACTCGCGCGAAACGATGGAATCCAGTTGGTTCTCGCTCTTCAAGTAGTCGCGATTCTTCAGATACGCGCCGAAGCACACCGCGATAATCAGCACAAGAAAGCCCACGAACCAGCTGCCGATGCTCGACTGCGCGAAAGCATGCACAGAACTAACCACGCCACTGCGCGTCAGGAACGTTCCCAGGATGCAAAGAAGGAACGTGATGAACACCAGCCACACGTTCCATACCTTCATCATCCCTCGCTTTTCCTGCATCATCACCGAGTGCAGGAATGCCGTACCCGTCAGCCACGGCAAGAACGACGCGTTCTCGACCGGATCCCATCCCCAGTAGCCGCCCCAGCCGAGCACCGCGTAAGCCCAGTGCGCGCCTAGCAGAATCCCCACGGACTGAAACATCCACGCAATCATGGTCCACTTGCGCGTCAGGTGAATCCATTTCTCGCCCGGGTAACGGGCCAGCAGTGCACCCAGCGCAAAGGCAAACGGAATTGTGAACCCTGTGTACCCCGAGTACAGGTTCGGGGGATGGATCACCATTTCCGGGTATTGCAACAGCGGAGTCAATCCGTTTCCATCCGCGCGCGCGACGTAATTCATCACTCCGTCCGCTCCTGGCGACGCCAGCTCCTTGAACGGGCTGGCAACGAAGTTATTCAGCGTCAGGAAGAAAATCTGCACGCCGGCCATTACCACGCCGACGTACGGCATCAATTCGCCGTTCTTATTTCGGTAAGCGAGCAATACCGAAAAAACATAAATCGCCAGAAGGAAGCTCCAGAACAGGAGTGAACCTTCCTGCCCCGACCACAGAGCGGCTATTTTATAAAATGTCGCGAGGTCGCGGTTGCTGTGCGACACCACGTACGCGATGGAAAAATTATCGCTGAAGAATAGATATTCGAGGCTGAACGTCGCGAGGAAAATCAGGCAGCAAGTGGCCATCCCAGCTTGCCGCGTACTCTTGATCAGCAGCGGGTGGCGCGTGATAATCGCCGCAATGCCCCCGCCGAACGCGTAAACCGCGCAGACAAACGCCAGGACGAGTGCAAAGGAACCGAATACATCCACCGGCAATCCCGCCTATCCCCCGGAGTTCCCGGGCGCCCTACATACCACTTTTCTCTGTGGGGCTGGGCGCGGCGCCACCTTTGCCCCCAGGTGCTGCCTCATACTTGGAAGCACATTTCGCCTGCACCACCTCGGCGACAAAGCGTCCCTCCGGACCGGGCCGGCCCTCGACGAGAGCTTGGGATTTATCTACAAATGTGTCCGGCAGAGGATCCGTGCCAATGTAGCTGACGGGGAGCGTCTTCCCCTCGCCCTCCAGCACAAAATCAACGCGTCCTGCGAGGTGTCGAATACTTCCTACTGCCACGGTGCCGCCGATCCGCATGCGTTGGCTCACTGCCGAGCCCTTCAAAGTTTCAAGCTCGGCTATGGTGTGGTAATATGTCTTGCTTTCTCCATACCCAAGCCACGCCAGAAATCCCATCGCGGCTACGATGACTCCGATTCCCACGCCAAACTTTGCTTGTTTTTTCATGGCGGTACCCTTGCAGCGTTTCTATTTGGCTATGCTCCCGATTCTACCATAGTTAACAAAACGTTCGGCCGTTCTCCCTGAGGTGCGCCAGCTGACATTTGTCAGTTGCGACCTGTTTAGCCTTAGCCTGCTGCCAGTGCCGCTCGCAAACGCGCAGCGCCATTCTCGCCGGCGCGGCTTTCCAGAAGGAACGATTTCCCGTGATCCAGCAGCACCGGGCATCCCAAATCCATCGCCACAATATCATCCAAGACGACCGCGAGTTCTTCTGTGATGGCCATCACACGCTTTGGTTTGAGCGACCGCCGGATCCGTGTGGCCACCGCCGCCAGCCGCTTCCTCAAAACGGCCTGTATACCCCCTTGCAAGTTTCCCTCATCTTCGAGTGGGCACTCCAAGACGTGTGTCAGGAAAAATCCCGCCCGCTGAAATTCCGCGTGCACCGCGTCCCGCGTCTTCCCCGCCGGCGAAATTCCCACTGCCTCCAGGATTTGCGCCGCTTCGCCGCGAAACTCTCCGTCGCTACGGTACAGAAACTCCTCATCCCTCAGTGGAGAAAACGCACCCAACAAGAGCGTGTGGATGTGCACTGGCCGGTAACGCGTTGTCCATTCCAAACGCTGCAGCCGCCGCGCAATGTGTTCCGCCGTCGCGGCCTGTCCGCAACCGTCACACACCAAAGCGATTGGGTTCGTCATGATGGGCAAGATTTGTAGGGGCCGGACTTTAGCCCGGCCCTCATTCAGAATGTAGTGGAATGGTGCGACGACTGCAATCCAGGCGTGATGGTCTTTGCTTCTTACTGACCACTAAGGACTGACAACTGCAAACTTAGGAAGTAACCGGCGTGTCCGCCGGCAGCTTCGCGCGCAGGCACCACTTCAGCTCCTGACTCATTTCCGTGATTTCCATCCCCGGCATCACGATGAACTTGCAGCTCAGCATCTCGCGCGGCTCGTCCTCGTCCGGCAGTTGGCAGGTCACGCGGCAATACTGACAATCCTGATTCCAGCAGAAGCGCCCGTATGGGATCGTTTCCGGGCTAATGAATTGAAAGCACCGCAAAAGCGAATTCCGCTCCGGGACTTGAAACTTTTTGCCAAAGACTGTGATCGCCACCAGCTTTTCATAAGGACGGAAGGGTTCCGACATAATGAATCCTGTTCTCCGTGACCCGGTCCTGCGTCCTCGCGGGACTTTCCCGAACCGGAACACCAGGTTGAGTGCCTCATCAGAGTAGACCGCGAATTTCACCCGCACAACGCCGCGTCTTGCCCGCGTTCCCAATCTGCCACGGGGTACTCTCCCGCCTTCGCAGGTCTGTCCACGCGCGACTCAATTTACGTTTGGATAGAAGAAGGAAATGCCCAGGCCGCGCACTGTGCCGCGACCTGGGCATCGCTCTAGTGTTACGGCCGGTGCTGGTCCTTCTTCCGGTCTGCTTTCCGCTCTGATTCTCGGTCCGACTTGCGGTCCGAGTCTCGATCCAAGTCTCGACCCGAGTCCCGGTCCGACTCTCGGTCCCAGCGTTTTGTCGCCGGATCTGTTGTCTGGCTTCCCACGGTAACCTGGGCCGAAGCCGAGCTTTGGTTGCCGAAGGCATCGCGAGCCGTATAGGTGACGGTGTAGATGCGGCCAGTTCCCATTCCGGAGCGCTCTGCTCGCAAGAGGAACGAGCGCACGTCCGTCCCGAACGGGATTGGTCCGCCGCCTACTGCCTGGATGTCATTCGGCTGATCTCCATCTCCCAGGCCCTCGTCTGGCTCATTGCTGGTAATCGACACGAGAGCGACCGTCGGATTCGCATCGCAACTGTCGTTTGCATTGACTGTTGCATTGATTTGCATCAGCCTGTGGTTCGGCGGCCAGAGAACGTTCGGAGACAACGCAACGTGCAGGGAAGGCGCGTTCGTGTCTCGAACAGTTACGTGCGTTGTCGCCATGGAACTGAGGCCTCCCGTATCTGTGACCGTCAATGTAAAGGTGTGGGTACCCATTGCCGGTGTCAACTGAACAACGGCCGTGGTACCTACTACATTGCCCGACTCATTCTTCCAAACAAAGCTGAGCGCATCACCGTCGGGATCGCTGGACTTAGACCCGTCCAACATCACACGCATGCCCTGCCCTGTGCATTCCACGGTTTGGTCGGCGCTTTCGACTGCAACCGGAGGATGATTTACCGCTTGTACTGTGATCACC
Source organism: Candidatus Elarobacter sp. (assembly GCA_035639075.1). GTDB lineage: Bacteria > Acidobacteriota > Terriglobia > Acidiferrales > UBA7541 > Acidiferrum. Next base: position 1,359 of record DASQYT010000266.1, on the reverse strand, counting down.
GTTTTAGCCGTTGAACTGAGGTTTCCGGGATCGGTGACAGTCAGCGTAAAGGTGTGCGTACCCACCTGCACCGTCACTTGCACAACGGCCGTGGTACCGACCACATTGCCCAGTTCATCCCTCCAAACGAAGCTGAGCACATCTTTGTCGGGATCGCTGGACTTGGATCCATCCAATTGCACGGATGTCCCGCCCGATCCGGTGGCGTTAACCGTTTGGGCGATACCCGCGTCGGCTACTGGCGGATGGTTGGTCACTACGGACCCCGCCATTCGGCTGAAAAGGATTTGTGAGACGCCCGGGGTACTGTCTTGCCAGGCCACGTTGATGTCGCCGCTCTTGTCCGCGGCGATCTGTACGGCCGTAGATAGGCCCGAGTTGTTGGAAAGGTTGAGCGGCGCGGAAAGAAACGTCGCGCCTGAATCTGTCGAGCGATTGAAGAAAATATCACGGTTGCCCGGAGTCGTGTCCTCCCAGGCCACATTGATATTGGCCCCGGCATCGACCGTTAGCCATGCGTTGGAAGAAGACCCTGCGTTATGCGACAGATTCTGTGCGCTGGAGAACGTAACACCCCCGTCGCTCGAACGAACGAAGAAGATGTCCGCGGGGTTGCTTTCTTCCCAAACCACGTTGATGTTGCCTGAAGCATCCACGGCGAGTTGCGGGCTCCCGGACGGAGCAGGCGTCCCCGAGAGATTCTTAGGAGACGTAAAGGTCGCGCCGCTATCGGCCGAGCGGCTGAGGAAAATGTCGAAATTGCCTCCGCAATCGTTCGACCAGACTACGTTGATATCGGCGCCAAGATCTACGCCGATCCTCGGACTGTTGGAGTTGGCGATACAATTACCAAGCGGGTTTGAGAGATTCACGGGCGGCGAGAAGGTCGTGCCATTATCAGTCGAGCGGCTGAAGGAAATGTCTGAGTGGCCGGCAATATCATCTTCCCAAACCACGTTGATGTTGCCGCTCTTATCCACGGCGATTTGCGGACCCATCGACCCGCTAGGGTTGGTTGACACCATCTTCGGCGCCGAAAACGTATTCCCTCCGTCGCTCGAGCCGCTGAACCAGATGGCGAGGTTACCACTGTCGCTTTCCCAGACGACGTTGATGTTGCCGGCGGTGTCCACGGCGATCTGTGGAACGGAATACAAAGCGGTGTTCATCGTCGCGGAGAGATTCGTTGGCGCGGAGAAAGTCATGCCCCCATCGGTTGAGCGGCTGAAAAAGATATTGGAGGTACCAAAACTGCAGTCGGGACTGTCCTCCCACACTATATTGATGTTGGCGCCCGCGTCCACGGCCATGACCGGACTGAAGGAGCATCCCAGGCTATTGGAGACCTGCTTTGCCGCC
>DASQYT010000265.1:0-13370 GCA_035639075.1 Candidatus Elarobacter sp. | reverse complement strand
GTTTCCAGCACCGCGAGCAGATTCGCTTCGCTGGTCAATTGGCGAAAGACCGAGGGTTCCTGAGGAAGGTAACTAATGCCACTGCGGGCCCGGAGGTACATGGGGAGGTCCGTGATTTCGTCGTCGTTCAGGAGTACGCGGCCGGAGTCGGGCCGGGCGAGACCTACCAGTATGTAAAACGTCGTCGTCTTGCCTGCGCCATTGGGGCCGAGCAGCCCGACGACTTCACCCTGTCCAATCTCCAGTTCAACGTCATCAACAACCTTACGGCCACGGTACGACTTGCTTAGATCGACGGCCTGGAGCTTCAGCATACCTCTCACGGGCGGCCGCGGAGCAGTGGCGTCACTTCTCGACTCGGTGCTTCGTCAACGTCCGCGATCCATTTTCTGAGTCGACGATGATCGTATCATCCGCTAAAAAGAAGGTCAATTGACGGCCGGTGGTGGTTCCTTCCGCAGCGTCATAAATCGTGGGATTTCCGCCGCTCATTATGAATTTTCCGTCTGTGGCGTCGTACTCGCCGCGTTCCGCTGTGGCTTTCCTCGACCCTTGTTCCACGATCACTCCGCCCGTGCCGATGGCCCGGGCAATCTGCTGGGCTCCGGCCGCGGGATTTGCCGACGTAGAGCCGCTCGTTGCGTTCGAATTGGGCTTCTCGGCGCGCGTAAAATATAGATCTACGACGGTGGCGCGCATTTTTTGCTCGGCCGATTGCGCCACTACGTTTTTTTCCAGGTGCGCGCGGCTCTCCGCGTCATGGTAGGACAGCGTCCCCGCCGCGACATGCCACAGTCTCGCCTTCCTCGGCCCGGCTTGCACGGCAATCGCCTGAGGTGCCGATGCACCGGCGGCCTGGGGAAATATGGCGCGGACATTTCCGGTGGCATTCATGACCCGCGCTTCACGCAATAACTCGATGGAATCTGCTTCCATCACCGAATCGCCCTGCCACAAACGCGCATGGCCGGTGTACAGGGCCCTGCCCGTCTTGGCATTCGCCTGCATCGCGTCCGCGGAGATATTTGCCGGAGCCGGGGCAAGCTCTGCGCCGCTTCCCTTAGCCGAAAAGTCCGCCGAGCGCACGCCTCCCTCGGCACGAATCTCCCCAGTAGTTTGCGCAAAGGTGATTCGCGGCGCTTGCGTCTCTGTATTTGCGTCGCGCGCGAGCGCTTTTCCCGTTAGCAAAGCCGTCTGCGTTACCCGCACAAATGTCGCGTGATCGGCTTGTCCGCTCCGGTCAGCTTCTTTGAGTCTCACACTTCCTTGGAGATCCATCTGCGACCACCCACCGCTTGCCAGCAGTTGCGCCACTCCGGACTGCGCCATCGCCGTCTGCGTGGGTTTGCCGCTCACGGATCGTTCCGTCAAAACATTGCCGGTGGCTACCAACCGCCTGGCCTTACCCTCATCGCCGAATTCCATTTCGAGCTTGTCCGCCTGCAGTTTTGTGCGCACAGCGTCGCCGTTCGTGGCACTTCCCAAAGTACCGCCTTGCGCCGTGGTATCCGTCCATTCGATACTTCCCGCTCCCAAAGTCTCCGCTCGTTTGAGCTTGCCGCTCTCACCTTTTTTGCCATCGGCGAATTCCACGAGCAGTTCGCCAGTCTGCAGCATTCTCGATTCCCCGGTCGGGCCGGCCTGCGTCTTCAACTCGACGCCACCTTTCATATTCATTTCTTTCGCCTGGTTTACCTTTGGCCACAGCTCCATCGCTCCGCGCTCCGCGCGAAAGTTGTCTATCTTTTTTCCGGTGCGCCGCGAACCACGAACGTTCCCTGCTCCCTCGATTTTCGTCAGCCACCCTTCGGGTGTGAATTGTGCCGTGATTGTCGCCGCACTCAAGTTTGTCGAGCCATCCGCGCCCTGAGACTCCAATTCCGGGTTCTTCTTATCCGGCCCCGGCGTAACTATCAGTTTCTCCGCGCGAAACGCAGCGTCCAGCGTGAGCGTCAGCTTTCCTGCGCGCAAGTGCGCCGAGCGAGTTTCTGCTTCCACCGGTCCGTACAGCTGCATCGTCCGAGATTCCCGGTCAAAATCGAGGCTCTTCCCTTTCACGCGAACAGGATCTTTCGCACCTCCGCTCGCCGTCTTTTTCCCCGCGGCAGCTTTTTCCGGCGCCATGAGGGAGAACTGCACGTTTCCCAGTAGCCGCACCGTCCCTTCTTCGGACTGATACTCAACTCCCAGGGCTTCACCCGTCCCATTCGGAAAGACAAACTTTACCGGTTGGTCCGTTCGCGCCATTCCATTGGCGCGGTTAAACACCACGCCGCGGGTTTCCACGTGTACGGTCTGCGCCGCTCTTACATCCGGATTTTTTGCCGCCCGCTCGGATTCCGGCCGGCTTTCCAGGTCAAACTGCACTTCGCCACTGCATGCGATGCTTCCGCCTTCTTTTTCGTATTGGCAGCTTTGTGTATGAATCGTGTCGTGCCGCTCTCCTGTTTTTCCGAAGATGGTGATCTTCACATCCTCCAGCAAACTGGCGTCTTTATCCTTGAAATCGGTGGCCTTCGAGGCTTCCACCGTGAAAATCTTTTGATTTCCGTCCATCTTGGAAAAAGTGAGGCCGTTCGAGCTACGCGTTACATCCTTAGGCGCCGGCGGCGGCGCTTTTTGCTGCTCCCGGTAAGCGACCCACTTGCGTTCGAGATACACGCCTATTGTCAGGCTTGCCAGCAGAAATGCTGCCAACGCCGACCAGCGCGCGTACTTCGCCGCTTCGCTTCTCTTCATGCCTTCAGTTAAGCAAAATTTCGATGGAGTGTATAGAAGAGGGAATATTCGTTTAGAGGTTCGTTAGCGGAAGGCAGGGATTACCCGGCGGATTCAGCGGTCGCCACGTTCGGCAAAATTCCGATATTCGCCGCGGCGACGCTGTCGCGCTTCGTATTCTTGACCAGGTACATGGCCTCGTCGGCGAGGTGCAGCAAGCCCTCCTTGGTCCGGGAGTCTACGGGGTACGATGCCACACCCACGCTGGGCGTCAGCTTGATGTTCAATCCTTCCGGCACCAGCCAGGTGCCCTCGCGCACCAATTTGTGCAAACGTCGCGCCACGTTCAACGCGTTCTCCTTCGAAGTTTGCGGCAGCAGGATCACAAACTCATCTCCGCCATAACGGAACGCGAAATCGATCAGCCGGCAATGCTCCTTCAGGGCATTTCCGATTTCGGCCAGCAGCCGCGAGCCGACCAAGTGTCCATGCGTATCGTTCACCTGTTTAAAATGGTCCAGGTCGATGAAAACGATCGAGAATTCGTAGTTGTAGCGCTGCGAGCGGTAAATCTCCGTCTCAAGAATAAAGCCCATGTGCCGCGCGTTATAGAGCGACGTGCAATCGTCGGTGATGGTCAGCTCGTGAATCTTCTTAACGTGCCGCGCATTTTCCAGCGCAATCGCCGCAAAATCCGAAAGCGCTTCAAGCAGCTTCAGGTCGCGCGGATCGAATCCATCCGGACCCATGCAATTAATCAGCTCGATGACCCCGAGGCAAGTGTCGCGGAATCTCACCGGCACAGCGACGATCGACTGCGTCTCGGTCTTGGTTTTCTCGTCCACCTTTGCAAAAAAGCGCGTGTCCTTCGTTGTATCGGGCACCACCACGGTCTCGCCGTGTTGCGCCACCCAGCCCGCTATGCCCTGCCCCATCTTGATGCGTACGTCTTTTAGCGCCTGTGAAGCTTTTCCTACTGCCAGCTCAAAGTACAATTCCTGCTTGGCCTCATCCAGCAGAAGTAGGGACCAGTTGTCTGGGCGCAGGAATTCGTCGATCTTCTCCATAATCGTGCGGAGAACTTGGTCGAGCTGCAGGGAAGACGTCAGCGCCTTCCCCAACTCCTGGAAGACGGCAATCTCTCCCTTTACGCGTTGGTCGGAAGGCACCGCAGGATTGCGGCGCCGTTCGACGGCCGGAAACTGATTCACATCCTCCACTCGGTCTTTTCCTCTCGCATACGAATAAGCCCGCTAAATGCTCGCGTCACATCACTAGGCATCGTACTGGCGCGAAGAAACACAAATCCGCGGGATTCTCGCGCACGTCCGCGAACCTCTGCCAGTATAGGCCTGCCGCAAAAAGGTACGCAACCCGGTCGTGGTACAGGTGTGGCCACGTCGCCATCCTGACCTGGTACGGCAGACAACGCAGAGCTCAGACAGAATAATGGAGGGTCTACTTGGCTGGCCACTGGAAGCACAAGCTATATCCGTCAGGATCGTGGAGATACAGCTGCTTCATGCCATAGTGCGCGATCTCGGGCTCTTTCAAAGCAAGGCCGCGCCCGGACAGGTAAACGTACGCCGTAGCTACATCCGGACATCCGAAGTAGAGGCAAGTATCGTGGTGCGCAGCAATGCGAGCCGGATCAGGAGCCGGGGGTCGCTCGTCTTTTTCGTAGGCCGTGTTCAGCATCAACTCCACGCCTTTGAGCCGCAGCAACGCCCAATCGAAGTGTTCTCCCTGAGGCTTGGACGTAGTCACCACGTCGAACCTCAGCACATCGCGGTAGAACGCGATGGACGCAGCCATGTCAAACACTTGCAGCAGCGGCGCCATCCCTCGTATCTCAATGCCCATATCATCCTCCGGTCGCATTTTAACCCCGTCGTTGCGCTTTCCTCGCTGTTTGACAGCGTTGGATTGCTCCGCCTATAGTGCGGTTCAGGGACCTCGAGTTGTTTTTTTTCGCGAGCACCCGCCGTGTCAACCGCTGCGCGGTTGCACTTGGATCGTCAAGGATCGGTTCTGGTTCATGGCCAAGGGAAATTTTGGTGAACGTCTGAAGCGCGAGCGCGAACTGCGCGAAGTTTCCATGGAGGAACTCACCAAGGCTACGCGCATCAGCGCCCGTTTTGTCCAAGCCCTTGAAAATGAAGATTGGGCCAAGCTGCCCGGCGGCGTCTTTGGCCACGGCTTCGTGCGCACCATTGCGCGTTACCTGGGCCTCAATGAAGAAGCGCTTCTGGGCGAGTATGACTCGGCTCGCGCGGAACATTCGCCCCCGCCCGCTCCGAAGACCGAGGAACGCATTCCCTCGCCGCCGAAGTGGCTTCCGACTGCGGTCGCTCTCGTCGTTCTTCTCTTCGTCATTGGATTCTTCCTTACGATCCGTTACGTCTGGCACCGCTACGGGGCGCATCACGGCGAAAAAGAATCCGCCGCCGCTTCCCTGTCGTCAGCGCAGCCGAAGCCTCAATCAGGCTCCCCTTCGCCTGGCCCAGCGAAGCAGTCTTCCACCCCGGCCCTTCTCGATCTTTCTGTCTCTACTTTTGCCGCCACTCACGTCCGCATAATCGCCGATAACAAACTTGTTTTCGACGCTGAGTTGCCTGCTTGGAAGAATCGCCACTTTTCAGCCCATCAACAATTCGAAGTGACTGCCGGAGACTCTACGGCGGTGTTGCTGCAATTGAACGGCAAAACCATGCCGCCGCTTGGCGCGCCCGGTGCGTCCGGTACAATAGTGCTAAGCCAGAAGGACTTGAGGCCGTAAATCCAGTGGAAGCTCTGAGCCCTGAAGTTCTCGAAGATCTGCGCCACGGCCGCGCGACGCGCGAACGAAAGATGGCCGTGTGCACCGGAGGCGCCCATCTCTCGCCCGCGGATCGCGCGGAGATTCTTGCGGTTCTCGCAGGTGACGCCGACGAAATGGTCGCCTCTCGCGCGCAGGATGCGATTCTCTCGCAACCCATCGAATCCTTCGTGGAGGCACTGAAACGGGAGCAGGCTATCCCCCCGCTTTTCTCTTACGCGGCAAGGAATCTCGCGGACAAGCCTGGCGTCTGTGACGCCATGGTACAGAACAAAAACTGTTCGGCAGAATACCTCGTGCCTATTGTTCGCCACCTGTCGACGCTGGGCATCCAGGCGCTAATGGAGGAGCTCGAGAGGGTAAGCGAATCTCCCGCACTGGCCGCCGCTCTCGAGCATTCCACTTCGCTGACTGTCGATCAAAAAAATCAGCTCCATGAACTTCACGGCCCGGGCAATCCTATCGATGAAGCCGCGCTTGCCGAGGCCGCGGCCGCAATTGAACCAGATGCTGTCAGGCGCCAGACGCTGATTCAGCGGCTGGCGAAAATGAGCGTCGCGCAGCGCGTGCAGTTCGCCATAAAGGGCGGCTCAGAAGCGCGCCGCACGCTGATCCGCGACAGCAACAAAGTTGTGCAGCGCGCCGTGCTGCAATCTCCACGCCTCACCGATCAGGAAGTCGAGGCTTTTGCTGCGATGTCCAGCCTTACCGATGAAATCCTTCGCCTCATCGCCGGCAACCGCAATTTCCGCAAGAACTATACCGTGGTACGCAATCTCATCAACAATCCCAAGTCGCCGCTGGACGTCACCCTTCACATGCTCCCCATGCTCAACGCCGTCGACCTCAAGCGCCTCACCTCCAATAAGAACGTTCCGGAGACTCTTCGCACCACAGCCATGAAACTCCAGCGCACGCGGGCCGACCTCAAGAAATAGGCGGCAATTTCTTTGAATCCACAAATCCACTCGTCCAAGAATCGAGCGTCTCTTGAGTAATTCTTTGGCGCCGGAGACAAACCGTCTCCAAGCTGTTTTTTTGGTTTCAGCCGTTGCTATTCTGTTTGCTGCATCCGGTGCCCTGGTCGCTGTTCCAGCCATCCGAGGACAGGAAAAGCGGCCACCGGATCCGTGGACTGCGGCACAGACTGTCCAGCCTGCCGATCTTGCTCGTGAACTCGGAGAGAAGAACGGAACGCCGCCCACCATTGTCTATGTGGGATTCCGCGCGCTTTTCGCTGGCGGTCATATACCGGGAGCTACATTCCATGGCTCCGCTTCCACAGAGCAAGGTCTTTCCGATTTGAAAAAATGGGCGGAAGAAATTCCGCGAACGACGAGTCTGGTCATTTACTGCGGTTGTTGTCCGTTCGAAAAGTGTCCCAACATTCGGCCTGCGTTCATCGCACTCGACAAAATGGGATTCAAGAAATTGCGGGTCCTCGTTCTTCCCACAAATTTTGCGACGGACTGGGCTGACAAGGGCTATCCCATTCAGAAAGGGATGTAGTCCGCCGCGGCCACGATCCGTTCGATAGGATCACGATGCTGGCATCAGCTTGGGATGCTGGAGATGGAAGCCCGTGGCCTCCTGGTAGGCGCGCGCAAACGCGAGCAATTTCGCCTCGCCGTACAATTTCCCGAGAAAAGTCAGGCTGGTCGGTGTCCCCGGGCCGCCCGCGTTCTGGAAATCGCTCGGGTCGTCTGAAGGATATTTCGGCGCATCGCTTCCGCGCAAACCGTTCGGCAAGATTATCGCCGGGTGGCCGGTTAGATTTGTGATTACCAATTGTTGGCCGCTCGTAGGGGCCACGATCACGTCGAAATCGTCGAACACTTTTGCGACGGCATCCATGGCCATCCTGCGCGCTCGCGCGGCCTGGATGTATTCGACGGCAGGGATGAACCGCGCCGTTCGAAAAGTATTCGGCCAATCGTAGTCTTTCTGCGAAGTCAACAGTTTGTCTTTTCCGGTGCGCGTTAGTTCATCAAAGGCTGCGGCGGATTCCGCCGTGAGCATGGTTATCATGGCGTCGTAAGGAAACTTGGGCATCTCCACGGGAAGGAGATTTACTCCCATTTCGCGCAGTTTCGCGAGTGCGGCATCGTTGTATCTTCTGTCGTACTCAGCACGCACGCGCGCGGCCTCTCGCCGTTTCTTCCGTTCTTCGCGCTTTTTTTGTTCTTCCGGAGTTGCGGGCGGCTCCTCCTTCGCGGCTTCTTGTTGTTCGTCTGGTTTGCGTTCGAACGCCGATTTCAAATAGCCGACGCGCAGTTTTCGCCAATCCAGATTGGCGTCCCAATTAAAAGCTGCTGGTTGTACGGTGCGATCTTTGCCGTCGCTCCCGTGAATCACGTCCAAAACGAGCGCGCAGTCTTCCACGGTTCGGCAAATCGGCCCCAGCTTGTCCATGCTCCAGGAAAGTGCCATCGCCCCCGTCCTCGGCACCAGGCCGAACGACGGCCGGAGTCCCGTACATCCGCAACGCGTGGATGGCGAGGAAATCGATCCGAGCGTTTCGGATCCGACGCTGAACGCCACGCAGCCCGCAGCAGTGGCAGACGCTGGACCTGCGGAGGAACCGCTCGATCCCTGATTTGTGTTCCAAGGGTTCCGTGTCACCCCGCCGAACCACACGTCGCCTAGAGCGAGCGCACCCAGAGTCAGCTTTGCGACCAGCACGGCGCCCGCTTCGTCGAGCCGCTTCACGACGGTCGCATCTTCATCGATCATTTGGCTTTCGAATCCGCCGGCACCCCACGTGGTTCGATAGCCCTTTGTCGCCAGCAAGTCTTTCGCGCCCCAGGGCAAGCCGTGCAGCGGCCCTCGGTATTTTCCTGCGGCAATTTCGGCATCGGCTTTCTTGGCCTGCGCAAGCGCCCGATCTTCCGTCAGCGTTACGACAAATTTCAGCGTCGGGTCATACTTCTTTAGCCGCCCCACGTACATTTCGGTAAGCGCGAGCGAGGAAACTTTTTTTGTTCGAACGAGTTCACTCAATTCGCGCGCACTCGCAAATGCCAAGTCCTCGAGATTCTTGGGCGCGCTTGCGGTCGCGGAATTTCCGGCTTTGGAAATCTTCAAGGGCTTCCGCGCGGTTTCGAATTTCATCCCGGGAAGCAAGGGGTCAAAAATCAGCGCTGGATCGACAGAATTTGGAATGTGCAGCTTGTAAATCTCCTCGTAGCCTTTCCCACGATCGTTCAGGTTTTCGAGCATCATCTCTTTGTATTCTTCGGAAATCGGCACATCCGCGATGGCCGCGGCACTTTCAATCATTTCCTTGGTGATTTTCTTCGCGCCTTCGGCTCTTGCTTGCGCCCACAACACTCCCGGAAAGAGTGTTCCGGCCAAACCCATTCCTGAGCACGTCTTCATGAAATACCGCCGATCCAGCATTTTCATCCTCCCCATTAAGCAATCCCGCAGGCGCGCGCTAAGATATCACAGCGCCCTCCGGCCCACTCGCAGCTTTTTGCGGCTTATGAGCGCGGGGATCAGAGCGGCGCGGATGGCGCTCGTTTCTTTATTCTGGAGCGAAAAGAAATGTTGTACGATGCACGCATCCCGAAAGGAGTTTCTATGGCGCGCTTCGTGAAGTCCTTTGTTGTGCTGTCTGTATTGCTTCTGACGTTTTCCAGCCGGCACCTGCAAACGGCGATGGCCGGCAATCCTTCAGCTGAAGGGAAGGAAGTTATTCTCAAAGCGGCAGACATTACCACCAAAATTTTCCCGGAACGAGTTTTCTTCCGCGGTCAGAGCGCTCCAGTCCAGTTCCGCAACAGCGGTGGCGTGCACTTTGCCGACGATCTCTTTGTTCTCGCGGGCATGGTTGACAGTTCCGGCTACTCTACGGCCGTCAAGGAGAAATACCAGGCTTATCTGCTCAATGAAGTCACGCTCGAAATCGACGGCCAAACTTTGAAACCCGGCGCGTACGGCATCGGTTTCCTCAACGCGGGAAAGTTCGTGGTGATGGACCTCGGAGCCAACGACGTGCTCCAAACCGCTTCGCAGCACGACGCGGAAATGAAACGCCCCGTGCCCCTGCAAGTGGTTGCTTCCGCAAAAGCGGGAAGCTACCGGCTGTATGCGGGGCGGGATTACGTCGAGTTCCGCCGGGTCAAATAGCTCAAGAGATCTGTTCTTAAAATGAAGGACCCGGGCTGAGCACGAGCTTAGTCCGGGCCTTTTCTTCAAGTTTGGCGTACGAGAAACGAAGCAGCGTTCTTTTGCGGTTTAGTCCTTGTCGTATTTCAAGCAGATTTCCAGCTGCTTGATCGCCTGATTGGTTGCCTCAATGGCTTCCACGCGATGACCGCCGAAGTCGTGCGCGGCGTGCTCCATGTGTTCCTTGGCCCTGCGCAGCGCTGCGAGGGCTTCACGAATCTGCGGATGCGGCTCCGCCGGAGTTGCTGTCGCCGGCGTGGCGGGCAGGGCATTCGCCGCCGGTGTCGCCGGAGCGTTGGCCTTGTTGGGCGCTGCGGGCGCTGTTGCAATGAACGCAAACGCGAGGATCAAAGATGCAAGAGCCAGTAGCCTTAAGATTCTAGTTTTCATGAACCACTCCTCTCGTCCGAATATCGGATCGGACCGCCGAATTGTGCCTCTACTCTCCATCTGCGTGCTTCGCCATAGAGGCGCCACAAACTTCAGAGTTGTTGTCCTGGATAGCGGATTCCATAATTCGAGGTTCCCAACCTAAGCGCAGGACATAACTCCAGCGTCACCCATCGCACTACCAATCACCAAACTCGAACCGGCTCGGAAAGACTTCGGGTGAATACTCTAAAACAATCACCGGTCCGCACGATTTTCCCGAGGCTGAAACTATCCCTTGTCTCGTCCGTTGACGAGGGCATGGAATCTAGTTCAAAATGAGTTTCCTCAGCCCCACAATTTATCTCCCGCCCTGCCAGTCACCTTGATGGATACCTTCCATCAGCGGTGATCCAAAACAAACAAGAGTGCCGGATATTTATCCAGGAGGTGCGAATGTCTTTGTTTGTAACTAAAGGGATCTACTCCCGCCCGAAAGTGCTTACCGTTGGCTACGCAATAGACCTGATCTTGGGAAGAGCAGAATGCAAGTCCAAACAAATAGCAAAAAGACTTCGCCAGCTAATTGATCAATCGGATGGCAATCTCTCCTGCAGCCCAGCGAAAGAATGCAGGAAATTTCAAGTAGATTTGTCTCTGGTAAGCAAACAATTCAGGAAGTTATACCAAACTACTATGCGCGCCTATTCGCGACAGGTCAGAATGAAGAGGGCGGAACAACTTCTCCGAAACGGCAGACGTTTTAATGTTAATGAGACGGCGGGAATCCTTGGATACAGTGTTACGTCGGCATTTTCTCGCTGCTTTCACGCAACAGTGGGTAGGCGGCCAAAGCGTTATCAAATAGAATCAGGGAAAGGTCCGGAATGGGAAACCAGACACGGGAACATCAGCGAGTCGGGTTCTCTATTCCAAACTTAAGCTTGAAACCGTAGTTCTCATTTTTGTGACCCAATACGGGCTCGTTAGCTTTTCCTCGCCGATCTCACATCCGGAATAACGGTCCAGCCATGCATCCAAATTCTCCGAGGTAATCTCTTTCCAGTCCTTAATTGAGATCACCGGCAATCCTTCATACAAGCTATCCAATGGAGACGCCGGCACCAGGACAATATTGCCGCAAGCAAGCGCTTCCCATGTGCGGTGGCAGTCGAGTCCGGCCCCGTGCGGCGACAGCACAAATGCGTATTCTCCCCACTTCCTCCATAGTTGCCTCCTTGGGAGGAATTGCCGCTGAAAAACGACGTATTCGTTCGTTAAGAGCTTTGTTCTAATTCCATTTCGCTTCCAGGGCGCGTACGCACTTGCGGGTTGCCATGCGAAATCAACATAAACTTTTCTAATCCGCTCACGTGTAGGACGAAACTCCTGCCGAATTGACAGAAGCATTTCCTCCTGCTCGCGCGGTGACGCTATAGTTTCGCCCCAAAGCGACTGCTCATTCAGTGTGTGAAAATCAATCCCGATGGGTATAGGCGACATTCGGCCCATAAAACCCGGACCATCGCAATTCTGTGTAAACCAATGGAGAACATTAGGGTGCTCCAGAATTTCGAGCGCCTCGGCCATGACTGGTAGTGGTGCCCCTCCATCAGAGTCGCCAGTGACTAAGACAAAATTTGCTCGAACAAGTGGAAGGACCTGTTTTATGAAAGACTTCAGCCAGGAAAATTTCACCCAGACTAGGTCCTCGTTCTTTATGTCCCGGTAGATCGCGGGGTTTGAAATCAAGTTATCGAGTAAATGGGGAGGCATCCTGTGTCCGGCCGGCTCCAAGACGCTTTCGTACGCGCGCTTCCCTGGGAACTCGTCAGGTATTCTCCAATCGCATTGGGCGGCAATCCCTTTGTTCCACACAAGTTCGACATGAAAATCTGATGTTTTGACGGAGTCCTTGGCAAGGTCATTCTGTTTCAGCGTGTCCACAAAACTCTTTACATCGTTCGCAGCACGCTCTTCAGAGATGTTAAATTGCGTGGTCAGCCCAGAAACAATCTCCTGCGTGGATAGCCCTTGCGTTAATTTTGTCCAGATCACAGCCGCAATTGAATTGAAGTGAAAAATAGGTGCACCAGCAACTTCAAGTACAGTACCGCCTTCGGCGGTCGGTACTGCTCTAGCTATGCTCGACACCTGCATGTTTATGGCCTCTGTGACGCGGATGCCGCACTTCCCAATCCTTGCGAAAATGCCGAGGCGATTCTTTCCTTGGCCACCGACTTCATTTTGCTGATCCAATAGCTGCTTTTTAGTCGTTCCTCACCGATTGGACATTCAGAATAATACTCGAGCCATCTATCCAGATTTCGAGGTGTGATGTTGTTCCAATCCTCAACCGGAATCACCGGCAACCCTTCGTACAAACCATCGAGGGGAGACGGCGGCACCAGAACAATATTGCCGCAAGCAAGCGCCTCCCACGTACGATGGCAGTCTAGCCCTACACCAGGAGGAGACAGCACAAATGCATGCTCTCCCCACTTCCGCCACAATTCCCTTCTTGGAAGCGGTCTGCTTTGAAAGACAAAGCTTTCATTCGTCAGAATCCTCGCAAGGACACGTTGCCTTTTTGATGGATGGTACAAATGGCTTGGCTGCCATGCAAAATCAACATAGACCTTTCGGATTCGCTCGCGCGCAGGACGAACGCTTTTCCGAATTGATTGGAGCATTTGTTCTTGCTGTTCGGGCGACGAAATGTCTTCTCCCCACTCAGGCCGTTCACAGAGGGTGTGAAAATCAACACCAATTGGTAGAGGAGACATGCGACTCAAGAAACCCGGGCCATCACAATTCTGGGCATACCAATGGAGGACTTTCGGGTGCTCCAAAATTTCCAAGGCTTCGGCCAAAAACTGCGACGGCATACTGACGTCCGAATCGGCCGTGACGAGGATAAACTTCTCTTGGACGAACGGAAGGATCCGCTCAATAAAAGACTTCAACCACGCGGGCCTCACCCACACGATGTCTCCATCCTTTATTTTTCGATAGATCTCAGGATTCACAATCAAGTTCGCAAGCAGGTGAGGAGGAACTATGTGGCCTACAGGGTCGGGAACTCTTCGGTAACCAACATCAGCCGGGAACTCGTCGGGGATCCTCCAATCGCACATGCGCGCAATTCCCTTGTTCCAAACAACCTCGGCACGAACATCGAGTGTCCTGACATAGTCTTGCACTAGGAGATTTCTCTTTAAGATTGTCAGAAAATTGTTTACGTCCTCTGCAATTCGTTCCCCGGGGACATCACACTGTGTGACCAGATGACGAA
>DASQYT010000264.1:0-3720 GCA_035639075.1 Candidatus Elarobacter sp. | reverse complement strand
GTGCGTCGCGTTGTGCTCGGCGCGCACGCGGAACCCATCGCCAAAGCGGTGGATCTCAAAGCCGACGAAATCGTGATCAATCGTGAATGGGAGAAAGGCCAGTTAAGTTCGGTCCAAGCGGCGCTGCGCAGCTTGCCTTCTGGGACCGACGGAATGCTCCTCTGTCTCATCGACCATCCGCTGATCAGCAATGCCCTGGTTCAGGAATTAATCGAGCAGTTTTACAAAACAAAAAGTCCTATTGTTCTTCCCTTGTATGAAGGACGCCGCGGCCATCCAGTTATTTTTTCCTCTTCTTTGTATGACGAATTGCTGCACGCACCGCTCGAAACGGGCGCGCGGGCCGTTGTCTGGGCGCACAAAGCAGAAGTCGACGAAGTGCGGACGAACGAAGAGGGCTGCGTGCTCAATCTGAACGATCCCGAGACGATCAACAAAACCATCCAGCAAAACAACTAGCGCTTGTTTGAATCAAGCCTTTGCAACAGTGCGCGGGCGGCGTCAGCTGCGAGCTGCGCGCCGTGAAACGTGGCGCCTGGAAGTTGCCCCAAGGCTTCGGAGAGGGATTCCGCAGTGATGGATCGCGCTTCAGCGGGAGTGCGACCGGTAAGGCGCTCGGTCAAAACGGAGGCGCACGCAATCGAAGTCGTGCAACCGCGGCAAAGGAAACGCACTTCCGCGATACGGGCGTCCACGATTCGCGCCGCGAGCCTCAGGATATCCCCGCAGACGGGATTGCTTACCTCGACCGTTGCCGTGGCGCCGGGCAGCTCCCCCGCATTGCGCGGATTGCGAAAGTGATCGAGAACAGCTTCGCTGAACATCCCAGAAAGTATCCCAAGGCAACGCCAGGACTGCAACGCGGCACAAATTTAAGACAACCTAACGCAGAGACACAGAGGCCGCAGCATAGAAGGCACGGACAGAAACGTAGCTTACATAAGAGGGACGTACTTCTTTGGCGGCAAATACCTTTTCTCAACGGAAGCAATCACCACGTAATTCGGATCAACCATCTCGGTGAGATGGATTTTGCCCACTTTCGAAAGCAATTCGTACGCGTCGAGTTGCGAAAGGCCATAGTCAGCGTGAATCCATCTCACCAGCTCTGTGAAAGCGATTCGGACGGCGTCGTCGACGGGGCGATAGATGCCCGCAGCCATAATTTCCTTTTCGTTCTCGAAGCGCGGCCAGCCGGTGTGCTTTCCCTTGACGAGATCGAACTGCAGGCGCGCCTTCATTGGAACTTCAATGGCGCTGCCTGCAATTTCGCCGTCGCCCATGGCGGCGTGGCCGTCGCCAAAATAAAACAGCGCTCCGGAAACATTCACGGGCAGATAGAGCGCATTCCCGACGGAAGCCTCCGGCGCGTCCATGTTGCCGCCGAATTCCGCGGGCACGATGGAGCTGCGCGCCTCTCCGTTCGCCGGTGCGACGCCGATGCAGCCCAGAAAAGGATGAAGCGGAATCTTCACTTCGTAGTTGGAATCGAGCGCCTGAAAAGTAGCCGTGTGTTCAGTGTGGTCGATAGGGTAAAACCAGATTTTTTCCGGCAGCGGCTCCTTCTCCAGCATGGGGGTGTAATGCGTAGCATTAATGGCGCCAAACCCCGGTGAAAACGTGCCCACGCCTTGTTTCCCGTCAACTTGCAAATCAAGGATGTGAACAACCAAGGTGTCGCCGGGCTCCGCTCCTTCGATGTAAAAAGGACCTGTCAGCGGGTTGTCCCCTTTGACTAACGAAAACGAATCACCGGGTTTTTGCAGCGCGTTGCCGAAACAGTCAAGAGAATTCGCGTCAAGAATGTTGCCGGGCTTGAACCGCGCGACAGGTGGAGCGACGCCAAAAACGTATTTCACGTTGTCACTGGTGGCGTGGTAAGAAACCACTTCCGGTTTGGATGGCGCAGATGAAGTCTGAGCCAGAGCCGTAAACGGCAAGGCCATGCTGAGAGCAAGCGGACGGATACGCACTGCATTCCTCCGGAAAACACGGAACGCAGTGCAACACACTCGTGGGGCAGAGTCAATCCGTAGGCGTGCGAACCGATCGATGGCCGACGGTCTGTTATTCTTTTCTTGTGAACACAAGAACGAATCGAGGAACATCGTTACGCATAGCATCGCTGGCGCCCAGCGCGACCTCGATTCTGTGCACGATTGGGGCGAAGCGCACGCTGGTCGGCGTAACCAAGTGGTGCGCGGATGTCGCGCCGGTCGGCAACTTGCCGAAGCTCCGCGATTGCTGGCACATGGAATCTGTAGATCAGATCGTGCGGCTGAACCCGACGCTTGTGATCGGCTCCGTGCCGTACAAGCAGGAGACCGTCGCCAAACTCCTTGAGCACCCTTTTGCTTTTCTAGCCATGAATCCGCGGACGCTCTTCGACATTGAAGCAGACATTCGCTTGTTGGGCGGGATTACGCAACGGCATGCGGCAGCCGAACAGTCTGTGAAAAAGATGCGCCATGCTTTCGCGGAAATTGAAAAGAAGGTGCGTCGATGCAAGCAACCCGTGCGCGTCTATTGCGAGGCATGGCCGAATCCGCGAATCAGTTCCCCGCCGTGGGTGGCGGAACTAGTAAGCATTTGCGGTGGCGAAATGGTTGTCCCCGGCGGTCAGAAAGTTACCGAAGCGCAAGTAGCAGCGGCCCAGCCAGATGTAATTGTCCTCGCTTGGGCGGCGACGGGAGCGAAAGCAGAGCCCAAGCAGGCATTTAACGTCACGGCGTGGAAAGATGTGCCGGCAATTCGCAATCGACAGGTGCACGTAATCAGCGACGAATTGCTGAATACGCCGGGGCCGCCGCTGATCGAGGGTGCGCACACCCTGTACAAACTCCTTCAGGCCCAGAATGAAATTCGAGAACGTTCATGATCACTGTCGTCGCGGCCGTCATTGAGCGCAGCGACCGACGGTTGTTGATCGGCCAGCGCCGAAAAGGCGATACTTCTCCGCTGAAGTGGGAATTCCCGGGTGGAAAGGTCTGTGAGGGTGAATCACCAGAGTCAGCACTCGCGCGGGAGTTGCAGGAAGAACTCGGTGTGACGTTGGTGAAAAGCGCAGAGATTGGCCGCGTCCGGCATCGTTACGCGGAAACGCCCGACGAATTGGAAATCCGTTTCTTCGCCGCCGCAATTGCGGAAACAGATTTAGCGCCCCGCACGTTTGAAAAGATCGCCTGGGCCCTGCCAAAAGAGCTGGGCGAGTACGATTTTCTGGCAGCGAATCGCGAACTCATCGCGCAACTGGCTACCGGACGCATCAAGCCCGCAGAAATTCTCGAGGGCGCCGAGGAAACGGGCGCGAGCCGCGGCCAAGCTACAGACTGATTCCTTATCTTTAGTGCCGCAACTTTTAGACCAACGTCAGGAAATCACCGGATTCGGCTTTTCGGCATTGATGCCCAGGTCTTTGATGGCTTTGTCGAGGACGCAGCGTTCGATCTTGCCCTCCACAAAAAGCTCGTGCAGCGTGGCCAGCGTAATAAAGCGCGAATCGACTTCGAAGAATTCGCGCAACGAAGCGCGCCCTTCGCTGCGCCCGAATCCATCAGTGCCCAGTGACGCCAGGCGCCGCGGCATCCATTTGCTGATCATATTCGGCAAGGTCTTCAGGTAGTCGGATGCCGCGACCAGCACGCCAGGAGCGTCCGCAAGGACCTTGGTGACGTACGGCACGCGTGGGTTTTCTCCAGGATGCAAACGGTTCCAGCGTTC
>DASQYT010000263.1:0-3881 GCA_035639075.1 Candidatus Elarobacter sp. | reverse complement strand
GTTCGAATGCCCGGCCATGCGGCCCAGCGGCTGATCCATGCCGGTGATCAGGGCGACGACTTTTTTGCCCATGCGCTGGCCGGTTTCAACCATGACTTCCGCGAGGCGAATCGAATGTTCCTCTTTCTTCATGAACGCGCCAGAACCTGTCTTGACGTCCAGAACCAGTGCGTCAATGCCTTCGGCAAGTTTCTTGCTCATAATTGAGGCGCAGATTAGGCCGATATTCTCTACCGTCGAAGTAACGTCGCGAAGCGCGTAAATTTTCTTGTCCGCGGGAGCAATCTCCGCGGTCTGCCCGATCAGGCCCATGCCGCATTGGCGGAGAACGCGGCGAAACTCACCGAGAGACAGGTTTACGTTGAAGCCGGGAATCGCTTCCAGTTTGTCGAGGGTGCCGCCGGTGTGGCCGAGGCCGCGGCCGCTGATCATCGGAACTGTAAGCCCACCCGCCGCTACAACCGGCGCAAGAATAAGAGACGTTTTGTCGCCGATTCCACCCGTGGAGTGCTTGTCCACTTTTTTCCCGGGGATTTCGGAATGGTTGAGGACCTCTCCGGAGTGAAGCATTACTTCGGTGAGCGCGGCCAGCTCGGAGCGGTTCATACCGCGGATCCACACAGCCATCAACCATGCGGCCATCTGATAATCAGGTATGTCGCCGCGCGTATAACCGGAAACCAGAAAATTGATTTCTTCGCGGGAGAGTTCCCCGGAATCGCGTTTTTTGCGGATCAGGTCGACGGCGCGCATGCGTTTGAAAAGCGAACGGCGAGCGTAACATCCGCTTCAGGGGGCGTCAACGCAACGCGATGGGCGTGCAGGAATCCTACAGCACCTGCTGCACGTCCGGAGGCAGGTTGGTTGTGTGACCAGAGACCACATGCCAGCCCCTGGGCGTGTTGACATAAACATGTATCACGCGAAACTGGGTGCTGAGGTGCTGTCCTTTGAGAGTGAAGCGTGTCGACCACAGGCAAGTCGCCACCGCGGTTTCCTGGAAAATCCGAACCTTGATGTCCGAGACAATGAACGATTCCCGCTTGACGTTGGGAGACTCGACTGCCGCTATCCACTGGTCCTTGTTGACCAGCTGACCATGCGAAAGCGCACCCGTGAAGTCGTCACTATAAACGCGATGAAAGAAAGTTCCGCTGCTCAATTGGATAGCGCGCGCGGCCTCTTTTTCGAGACTGATAATCTCCTGCCTTTGCATTTCGGGATCTGCAGGCGCCGTCTGAGTCATGCATCGCTGGATACACGCGTCCCGCCAAGGTTCCTGAGCTTGCCACGAAGGAGCAAGTGCCAAACTGATTGCCAGTACCAATGCAAACCTAATCTTAGTCATGCTGGAGCGCCTCTCTAAGGACGGTTGGAATCAGCCGGAGTAACTCAGCAAGGATTGTCATTAACCCACACCGACATGGTACGCAAATAGTATTATGTATATCCATCGCCTACATGAACTGCGTGTTGTGAATGACAAGCTTCGTTTATGTCGAGAAATCACGCGGGAACGGGTTGGGAGAGGCGGTTGCGTCTCCGCGCGGCCAAGCTGCGACTTGCGCCTGGGGCTGAGCTTGCGGGCAGTTTTTCGATGAACCGGAATACTTAGCGGTCTGCTAAAATAATCCGCTTTCAAATAGACTCAACATAAATACAACTCAGTTCGATTGGAGGAGTCATGCTCGGCTCTACCAGAAAAGGCCGCGAGACGGCGGGTGCCGGAAGTGACCGCCAGGCTGTCAACTTTCTGCCTTTTTCCAGGCGGAGCTTTCTTGCCAAGACCTCTTATTTCGGTGCGTTTTATGCCGCGGCGAAGCTGATTCCCTTGCCCGCGCTGGCAGCCCAGATGACGGCCGGCTCGCGCGTATCGCAGACTCCGATTGTGGACAAAGGCTTCGCCTCAGTCAGAAAAGTGGGCGAAGGACTGTACGCAACAATTTCGGATCCCTCGAAGGGCTTCCAGACGCTCTGCAACGGAGGGTTCCTGGTGGGCAAGGATGGCGCACTGATGATCGAAGGGTTCGGCAGTGCGACGGGCGCCACTTTCCAGATGGACGCTCTGAGGATGGTAAGCCAGGTTCCCATAAAGGCCGCGCTGGACACCCACTACCACTTTGACCATTCCATGGGAAACGGGTTTTATGCGGGCAACGGGATTCCTCTGTGGGCCCACGCGGACACGCCGAAGCGCATCGTGGAGAGCTACGGCGCAATGCAGGGAGCTGATAAGGCGGTCGCGCTGGCCCCGCTCGAAAAGGCGCTCAAAGATTCCAAAACGGAGCTGGCTCGAAAGCATCGCGAGGAAAACCTCGGCATGGTAACGAACATTCTCAGCATTGTGAACGACACCGTGCTGGCACTTCCAAATCATCCGATTGATTCGGCAAAGGTGCCGATGAAAATGGATTTGGGCGGATTGACGGCCGTGATCGAGAGTTATCCAGGACACTCCGGGACGGACATCATCGTCCGCGTTCCGGAACAGAACGTGGTGTACACAGGTGATCTGCTCTTTTCCGGATTGTATCCAGTTTGCTTCGACCCGCAAGCCACTGTGTCTGGCTGGAGACAAACTTTGAAGACGTTCGCGTCCTGGGACAAGGACACCGTCTTCGTGCCCGGACATGGGCCTGTCTGTGACCAGGAAGGAATCGCGCTGTTCCGTGCGCTTTTTGACGATATTGAAGACCAGGCGCAGAAAATGCACAAAGCTGGCGTGCCTGCGGCTGAAGCTGCTGATCTTTACGTTGTTCCGGAAAAGTACAAGAGCGTCGGCATTTTTGTCTGGGACTTTTCTATTGCGCCAGCAATTACGAAGCTGTATGCGGAATGGGGAGCAAAGTAGGGCTCCGGCGGCGACGTGGTAAGCAGCACTTCGGCGGCTTGGGACGCTAGTCCGGAATAAGGCCCTCGAAACTGTGGATGGCATCGCTCTGGCAGCGAGAGGAAGAAGATTCCGAATCCCGTTCGCAGAGGATAGCTTGCATTTCCGCGGATCGCGCCGCTTCGACTTCTTTCCGGGCATCGGAAATGAACAGGAATTGCTTAGGCTCATACGAAAGTGAAGCGGCGATTTTCTTGTAGCTTTCTACTTCGGACTTGGCCCCCACGCAGGTGTCGAAGAAAGCGGTGATGTACGGCGTCAGATCGCCTGAGGCGGTCGTGCGAAACAGGTTTTGCTGCGCGAGGACGCTTCCCGACGAGTAAATGCAGATCATTCTCTTTTGCCGTCGCCACCGTTCGAAGGCAATCGGGACATCCGGATACACCTCTCCGCGCAATTCCCCGCTCGTGAATCCGTGCTGCCAGATTTTTCCTTGAACCGTCTTGAGGGGCGTGCACTTGCTGTCCCGCGCGATCAGCCATTGGCCGAAGGCGACGCTCGAACGCAGCCGCGCTTCTTCGGGATGGTCCTGCCAAGCAGGCGGCTCAAGGCCATTGCCTTCATCCGCCTCGCGCTGCCCGCGTAGCTCCTGGATCAAAGACTGAATCTCAGGATCTTGGGCGTGTTCTCGAAGAAAAGATTCCAGCTTGCGACTCGCGTAGGGGAAGAGCGTTTGATAAACGAAATTGATGGGCGTCGTTGTGCCTTCGATATCGAGAAGAATAATGTGGACCTGGGATTCCTCGATCAGCGGCACGCCAGCTACTTCGCAGCCGTTTGCGGCGGAATGTATCTTGGGCCCAGGCAAACGGGCTCGTAATTCCTATCCACGCCGCTGCTTGTATAGTGGGGCGTCCAGCCGGACTTGTCCTGGAACAAACGGATGGCGCGAATGCGGCGGTCTCCGCACAGATCGAACCAATGGAGCGTCCCGCGCGGAACGCGAATCAAGTCGCCGGCTTCCACTTCGATCGCGACGACGGGACCGCGT
>DASQYT010000262.1:0-3138 GCA_035639075.1 Candidatus Elarobacter sp. | reverse complement strand
TCGCTGGTCAGTCCGATCTGGATGACCGGCACGGTCGATGCTGAATAAATAATGACCAGGGGCGGCGTGGTTCCCGGTGGCAGAAAGCGCAAAAAGGTTTGCGAGATAGCGGCCGTTTGCGCCAGCGCCGTCCGAATGTTGGCGCCGGGTTGAAAGAAAACTTTGATGACGGCAATTCCGTTGAGCGATTGCGATTCGATGTGCTCGACGTCGCTCACCAGCGTCGTGACGCCGCGTTCGACGTTCGAGGTGATACGTTGCTCCATCTCCTGAGGTTGCAGGCCGTTGTAGGTCCAAACCAGGGAAATGACCGGGATGTTGATGTCCGGGAAAATGTCGACGGGAGTGCGCAGCAACACTACCGGCGTCAACAGGATGATCGCGAGCGCCATCACCACAAATGTGTATGGCCTCCGCAGCGCTAATCGGACAATCCACATATAGTCTTAGCTCGTTCTCTTACACAGGTGGCGGCATTGTTCGCGTAGGCCGCTCACCATCACCGATTTAACTTAGATTCCTGAGAGCGTTTGTTTGGGTACGTCCAGAACCGCCGGTAATCCGGCCGGGCAACTATTACCTACGCACCCATTCACCCGGGACCTAGCTAAGCGTGGACATTCAATTCAGGACTCCATCCCTAGCCCGAATTAAGTCTCTCGCCTCGTATTATTTACATCCCTCGAAGGGCACTGTTTGCTCCCTGTTTCCACTCCTTTCGATGCGGGCATTCTTACACAAGGCACACGAACGGCTCCATCCAAATTGGACGGCGATTCGCAGAGGTGGGGGGAGCGCGAGAGAGGAAGATGAGGGCGCGAAGCGGCTGGCGCTACTTGTTGGCTATAGAGAGTACGCTGTCCCAGCCGAAGGGAGACGCGGCAAAGGTATTCGCCTAAGCGCCTTTGGTAGGCGCGCGATGAGCTTCACAAGTGGCCGGCTCTATTCGCGGAAGACGAAGTTTAGCCGGACGCCGGAGACTTCAACGAGATCGCCGTCGTTGAGGCGCACAGGGCCGGTAATGGGTTTGCCATTGATGCTGGGCACTTTGTCCCCAGAGCCGAGATAGTAGCCGTCGTCGCGCTGATTGATCTGCGCGGCCATCTGCGGTTTGAACCATCCCTGAAGGCGAACGGTGGCCATCGCTGACTTTCCGATGACCGTAAGCTTGTTGGCCAGAACATATTCTTTCTGGTCGGTCTTTCCGCTTAGAACCACGAGCGTCGGGACCTTCAGGCGCGTTCCGGCAAACTGCATGGATTCGCCCATGGCGGCAGCCTGCTGGAGCATCTGACGCCGTTCCTTGGTGTCCAACACCATGGTTTCGTCGATGCGCGGCGCGGCGGCCTTGCGGCCACTGTCCCAGGGCACAGGCGCGTCGCCGCTGGCATCCACTTTGATCTTGTGCTTGCCGATATGGATGTTGTCTCCGTCATGCAAAGTGGCGCGCTCGACGCGAAGATCGTTCACAAAAGTGCCGTTGAGGCTGTCGAGGTCTTCCACGACCATGCGGCCGGCCTCGAAATAAACTTTCGCGTGGTGGTTGGACACCGCGAGATTGTCCACCGGCAAGTCGTTATCCGGGGAGCGGCCAATGGTTACGGGCCGCGTGCCCACGGAAACTTCTTTCACGATTTTGTTTTCAAACATGAGGCTGAGCTTCGGCATCTCAATTTCCTCCAGTACCATTTGTTCCTGAATTCTTGCGCAGTGCTCCGGGCAACCACGAAAACCATCCCTTGGAATCCCTGTCGAGCCGTACAATCACGACCGTGATGTTGTCCGGGCCGCCTCGTTCATTCGCGAGTGCAACAAGCTTCTCCGCCGCTCGGATGGGGTCGGTTTCCGCTTGTAGCGTTCCGGCGATTTCCGGCTCTGTGACCACGCGCGTCAATCCATCAGAACAGAGCAGCAGAACGTCGCGCGGAAAGAGTGTGTGCTCCTCGGCATCCACTTCGATTTCCGCCTGCGCACCAAGCGCGCGCAGCAGGACGCTTTGCATGTCGCTTTCTTCAGCCTCGGCGGCAGTCAAGATCCCGCGCCGCACCTGTTCGGCAACCAGGGAATGATCCCGCGTGAGTTGGAGCAAACCGCCGCCGCGGAGCAAATAAGCGCGGCTGTCGCCTACGTGAGCGACGCTGAGTCTCGCGTCATCGATCCATACCGCCGTGAGAGTCGCGCCCATGCCGCGTTGCTCGTCGTTTGCTTCGGCGGACTTGAATATATTTCGATTGGCCAAATGAACGGCCGTCGAAAGACGTTTCGTGCGCGCGCTCCACTTGGGCTCTACGGCCCCGACAACCTTGGCCGCAGGATTGGCCTCGAAGTCCAGGCAATGCTTCACGACTGTTTCAACCGCCATTGCGCTGGCAATTTCTCCGTGAGCTTCGCCTCCCATGCCGTCGGAAAGCACAAAGAGGTGCAGCGGCTCAACGATCTTGAAGCAATCTTCGTTGTTGGAACGCACGCGACCAACATCGGTCACGCCGCCGCTTGCAATCCGCACACGAACTCCCTTGCCCCCTGAAATTACACCCCTGCCCACACCTATACCGGGCGACTCTGTTCCCACGCTAACAGAGCCCCAAGGCCCGCGAAAGCCTTTGAACCCTACTGATTACTCGCTTTTTGGCGACACCCAGGCCCGGTGGGTCTCCAGCCGGATTGACCCTGTGTTGCTTTCACACCGTGAGGTTCTCCACTACAATCCCACGCATGTCTTTGCGCCGCTGGTTCTTACTTTTTTTCTCTTGGTTTGCCGCATATTTCTTTTCGCCCTGGCTGGCTGCGCAGCGGCCGGCCCCTGCTGCTTCCGCGGCGCGGATACTGCTTTTGCCGCGGCGAATCGTTTCGGGAGAGCGCGCCACGCTCGCTGTGTTGGACGTGAACGGGCGGCTTACGCCCGGTGTTACAGTGAATTTTTCCAACGGAGACCGTCTCACGACGGATGCAACGGGCCGGGCTCTTTTCGTCGCGCCGCTGAATCCCGGCGTGATTTTTGGCTCGATTGAGGGACGCACGGGGCGAGTGGCCACGACCATTCTCTCGCCAGGCGAGGCTGCGTCGGCCTCAATTGAATTTTCCTCCGTCCCGCGAGTGGCCTCGCTGACGGACCGCTTCGAAATCTTTGGAAAGGGT
>DASQYT010000261.1:0-4046 GCA_035639075.1 Candidatus Elarobacter sp. | reverse complement strand
GCGCCTTGAAGCCGTCTTAAAACCAGGCAATCCGCTGCTCCTGAAGGTTCGCGTACAAGTCGAGGAAGCAGGCACGCGCCTTTCCTTGCAGGAAGCGCGGCGGCTGGACGAAATCGCTGAACGCTCACCTTCCAACGAGCTGCGCGTTCGCATCGAAATGCAAGTGCTGAGCGAAGAGGTCCTTGACCGTCTCGAAGATTTGCTTGTCGCTTCGCCCGGGCCATGCCAGGTTGTGTTTGAATTATGCTCGTTGGACGGTTCCGTGGCAGTGCTGCAGGCGCAACAGCGTGTGAAATCATCGCCGGAGCTAGTGGATGCAATCCGCGAAATTTGCGGCAACCCCGCGGTTCGAATGGTGCCGGAATGAAAGCTAAAGAAAAAAACAAGGCCGCCGCTCCGCCTGCCGCGCATTCGAAAGACACAGAACAGCAAAAAGAAATTGAGCGTCAGAAAGAAATCGAACGTCTGGAAAAAGATGTCGAGGAATTGCGCCACCTGGCCGGCAACGCCGACGCCGACAGGGAAGTGGAACGTATCCGTGAGCAAGTCGCGGAATTGCGGCGGGAGTTCTATTCGCACCTTGGGCCGTGGCAGCGCGCGCAAGTCGCCCGTCATCAGCAGCGCCCCTACACGCTCGATTTTATTAATTTATTGTTTACGGATTTTATCGAACTTCACGGCGACCGAGGCTACGCCGACGATAAGGCGATTATCACGGGATTGGGGAAATTCCGCGGGCGCCCCGTGGCCATCGTCGGACACCAAAAAGGACGCGACACGAAACAGCGGCTGGCGCGAAATTTCGGGCAGCCCAAGCCGGAAGGTTACCGCAAAGCACTGCGCGTAATGCAACTCGCGGCGAAATTCGGACGGCCAATTTTCACTTTTATCGATACGCCCGGGGCGTACCCGGGAATCGACGCGGAAGAACGCGGACAGGGCGAAGCGATTGCACGAAATCTTCGCGAGATGGCACGGCTGCCTGTGCCGGTGATTGTCACGGTGACCGGCGAGGGCGGGTCGGGCGGCGCGCTGGCGATCGCGGTCGGCGATCGCGTCAACATTCTGGAGAACAGTTTTTATTCCGTGATTTCGCCGGAAGGCTGTGCATCGATCATCTGGCGCGACTCGACGAAAGCGGAAACCGCCGCCGCGGCGATGAAGATCACGGCCAAAGATTTGAAGGAATTGGGCATCGTGGATGAAATCGTCGCTGAACCGGAAGGTGGCGCGCACAGCGATCATGAAGCCGCGGCGCGGCTTCTGGACGAGGTCCTGGACCGGCAACTGGTGGCGTTGACGAATCAACCCGTCCCGGAACTGCTCGATGCGCGCTACGACAAATTCCGCAAAATGGGCCAATTCTTCGATTTGGGCAACTAGGGCGTCTCTAAGCTAGTCCCTGGCATCCTTGATGTCTTCGCGGGCGCGCCGCAGAGCATCCCTCGCCTGGGATTTCGCTTCGGTATCCGATTTCAGCAGATCGATGGACCTGGTGAGACCCATGGCTTTGCCACCGGACGGCCCAGCGCAGGAATCGGGGACCGGCTTGGGCTTCACGCCGGTTACATCCCATTTCAAACAAGAGAACTCAATCTTCAAAGTGTGGCTGACGCGAAGGGACGCGACACACTCGGTGAGTTCCCTAAAAGACGAGCAGGCGTCCTGCAAGTCTTTGTCTTGCGGCAGGATTTCCTGGACTTGCAACTGGCGCGTTAATTTGACTTCCAAGTCGCCATTCGAAGCCAACTGATCGTTCGCGGACTTCGAGCTGTGCTTGATCAATTTGACCGGATTGTATTTTTTGGGACTGTACCATGGCTCAGGCTGCGCTGCCGGCGCATCCTTGGGGTCTTGCGCAGAGCTGGGAAAGGGGCCGAGAAAAAAACAGAGTATGGCAAAAGAAAGAAAGATCGAAAAACGTCTCATGCGCACCTCTCCGAGGGCTGGGAGGGCTATTCAATTCATACCTCAAATTTGGCGCGTATGTCGAGCCGCAGATGCTGTGGATGCCGGGCGGGGACAAGGGCGTCTCGCCGATCCGTCAGCGGTTGGAAGCAAGCACGCGCAGGGCCTGGCGGGCGGCTTCGGCGACCTTGGGATCCTGATCCGTGCTGAACGGCTGGATTTCCTTTTCAACCATGCGGTCGCCGAGGTCGGCTAGCAGCGACAGAGTCAAGGGCAGATTTTCCCTGCGGTGCAAGGCATCCTGAAGAAGCGGCTCCGCGCTTTTGCCGGCCCGGACGATCAGAATCCCAGCGATATTCTTGACATTTTCATTTTTAGCAGAAAGAGCGCGGATCAGCAACGCGCCAAAGCGTCGCGAACCGGTCAGACGCCACACCGCAGCTGCAAGGAAAAGCCCAATGGCCTTAAGAACCCACATAACATCATTATTTTAGCACCTTCGCTAGATCATCGCTGGAACGTTGTGCTGTCTCCAGACATCCGGATTGTGCGTGGCGAAGTGGTCGAACCAAATGGGCAGAACATTTTCGGTGATGCCCGGAAAATTGAATCGCTGTCCGCCGCGATCGGCGAGAATCACGAGATCAAAATGGACGCGGATGGACACCACTTTCTTGTGAATGTGCGCCATGTCCGGCTGGTACTTGGGCACATGGACGGGGCAACTGAGCAGAATCAGCTCTCCCATATCCAGACCGTTCTGCGTGGCGAGAAAAACGATATTGCCACCATGGCTGTGAGTGATGAGATCCAGCCCTTGTTCGTTGTGATTCTGTACCCAGGTCACAAGATCGGAACCCGCAAGCGCCCGGGCTGCGTCGCTGTAGCCTCCCGACCAGCCAAAACGGTCTTGCTGAGAATATAGGTCAGGGCGAACCGACTGAAGAACATAAGTATGGTAATCGCCTCCGGGTTGCCACCAGGGCGAGTTTTGCGCCCAGGTTCCGTGGATAAGCATAGTGGTGTGGCCGGCGCCCGCGGCCCCTGATCGGCGTCCAATTCCCTGCATCTCTCTTAAGCGAGCGTGGTCGGGCGCGGCCAAAGCGAGTGCCGTGGCGGCAATGGTCCGCACCAAGTCTTCCGTACTACGGGTGCCAGCCTCCAGAATGCGAATGAGACGATCCAATTCCGAACTGTGTTCAGTGTAAGCCGCGGCTGCGGACACACGGACCAATTCGTTTCGGTGCCTCAAGCAAATTTCCATCAGGTCGATAGCGGATTTGCTCGAGCCTTCGGAGAAGTGCGTCTTGGCGACGTCCGCGAAAACGGTCAGGTCCTCGATGACTGTTTGCGTAAGAACTGCTGGGGACGGGATGGGGAGGTTATAACGGCTGAAAAGCAATTGGCGGTTGTGTGCCGAGTCGATCCTGCCGAGCGATTGTCCCAGGGGCGGAAGTCCGAGCAGCTTCAGTTCATCTTCCGGAATCGCCGCGGAGGCCGCAGGGCCACCGGAGGCAACTCGAAAGCGTTTGTTGTCCCCGCGAAGTTGGGCGCCGATCGCCAGTAAGACGGCGGCTTGCGTCAGGATGGCGGCGTCGTCCGATCTCGCGAAGCTCAGAGGACCTGCGATTGGTTCACGTACGATTTGGAAGGGCATTGACTCACACGTCTGCGTAGGTTAAAGAAAGTGACGTATCGTTATTAATATCATAACGAACTGAAGAGGCCAACCATTAAGAACGCGAACACACGCCACGATGCAGGTCCATCGTGCGTGATTTTAGTGGATTTGCTTGGTCTTTCGCGACATGTAGTCCATCAGGAGGTACTGGCCAAGCGTGTAGGGCGTGGTGAAGTAGGCCTTGCCGCGACACATTTCGGTGATTTTCTGGACGAAATGGACGAGGGAATAGTCGCTGGCGAGCATGAAGGTGTTGATCATGATGCCCGCCCGCTTGCATTTGTTCACTTCTTCGAGGGTCTGGCCGACTACGAAGGGATCGAGGCCAAAGGCGTTTTTATAGATGCGACCGTCTTCGAGAGTGAGCGCGGAGGGCTTGCCGTCGGTGATCATGATGATTTGACGCATGTCTTTTTTCTGGCGGAGGAGGATGCGCTGGGCCATGCGCAGGCCTTCG
>DASQYT010000260.1:0-6316 GCA_035639075.1 Candidatus Elarobacter sp. | reverse complement strand
CACCAGATCATCCATCGTCATTCCCGCTTGAGCCAGCACTTCTTTTTCTCCATCGAGCAACACTTTGACTTCGTCTTCTATTTTTTCCGGAACTTTCCCGGTCTTCGGATCAATGCCGATTCGTCCCGCCAGGTAGAGTGTGTTACCAGCAAGAATGGCGTCGCTGAACGGGGCCGTTATCGGTCCACCCGCGAGCTTGATCACTTTGCGCGTCACTTGTGGCGTAGGTTGCGAAAACGCTCCTCGCACCGTAAGAATTCCCGCCACCGCCAAGACCGCTGTCAGAAAACCGATGCGACGATTCATGTTTCCCCTCCATTTGAATGGCCTGCCCAATACCCCGCGCGAGTGTAATACCCAATTCTCGTCTCGGCAAGCTCCCCTGGCACAAACAGAATTTGTCCCTATCAGGTCAGGAGCCTCTAGTTCCGATCGGAATCGGATTGCTCCTGCAGAGGTGTAGTAGTCTACAAAACAGATATGGATCGAGAATCCTTCAAAAATTGGTTGGCCGCCTATGGAAAGGCATGGACCAGCCGTGACCCCGAGGCCGCCGCCTCGTTGTACGCAGACGATGCCACGTATCAAGTGACGCCCTTCGACGAGCCCTTGCGTGGCCGGGCCGCAATCTACGAATATTGGGCGGGCGTAGCAAGAACTGAGGAAAGAATCCAGTTTGATTGTGAAATCCTCGCGGTCACTGCGGAGCATGGCATCGCCAGGTGGCGGGCATCCTTTGTCCGCGTGCCACCTGGCCTGCAAACGAAACTGGATGGCATCTTTCTGATCTCGTTGGATTCGGCGGGACGCTGTCAGTCTTTTCGCGAGTGGTGGCATAAACAACAGCAGGATGCCGGCTGCCTCCCGGCAATCGGATCTACGGATAACTCGACGCGTCAGAGGAAGAGTTTGTTCTATTGCCCACGTAGACTCAACGCATCCAGGACATTGCCCACTTGATTTGCTGGGCCGCCGCCAATGCCTGGTTAGTGCCCTTTAGTATTTGGAATCCGTCTTTGTTGCGTCCCTAAGTGAGTCCGATTATCTTGTCTTAATCAGTATCCTTCCGACTCCGCATCCAAGTAACTATTCGACCCAAACTCAGGCAACTCCCAATACGCCGCGTCACCGCACACTGTCAATTTTCTGCCGTGCTAAAAAGAGATAGAACCTGTTCGAATGAAATACAGCGAAGTCATTCCCACCGCAAGCCATAGCAAAACTCCGAGCAGCAACGGCCGCCACCCCACCGTTTTCAGTGTGGTGCGCGAGATGCCGCTGCCAATCAGAAAAAGCGTCACGGTTAATCCCAGCCGGCCCAGCGTAAACAGTGATGGAGTGATGTGTTCGAGCGTTCTAACGTAAGTGTTCAGCACCGCTGCAAGGACAAAGAACAAAATAAACCACGGAAACTGAACCAGCAGGGCGCGGTCACCACCAACGGAACTTTTCCGCAAGCGGTGCTTGATCGCCGCTGTTCCGAGAGTCAGGGGAACAATCCACAAGGCGCGTGCGAGTTTCACGGTCGTGCCGATGACCAGCGCCTGCGTGCCATATTTTGTTGTTGCGCCGACCACGGAACTAGTGTCGTGAATCGCCAGCGCGGCCCACAATCCGAATTGCGATTGGGAAAGGCGCAACGCGTTTCCAATCGGCGGAAAAATCAGCAGCCCAGCCGAATTCAAAATAAAAATCGTGCCGAGCGACACCGCCATTTCTTCTTCATCGGCTTGCAGAATCGGGCCCATGGCCGCGATGGCGCTGCCGCCGCAAATGGCTGTGCCCGTCGTAATCAGAAATGACGAATTGCCGCGCACCTGCAAGAGTTTGCCGAGCGCCAGGCCCGCGAGAAGCGCAAAGGAAATTCCCAGCGCGGTGTAAATAAATCCAGTGCGTCCTGCCTTCAGGACTTCGTGCAGATTCATTCCGAAGCCGAGCGCGACGACGGAGCTTTGCAGGAGCGTGCGCGCGATGCCGCGGCTCTCGTTGATGTAGGGATGCGGAAAACTCAGCCCGAAAACGATTCCTACGGTGAGAGCGATTGGCGGGGGAAGCAATCCCGAGAACGAAAGCGCGAGCGCGAGAACAAAAATAATTTTCGGGAGAGTGGGCATCGACCGGAAAGAGAGTATCAGGCTGGAAGCACCATGGACCAGCAGGAATGCGTTGCGCAGCCGAAAAGATCTTGGTCGCTGGCCCGCGCTGAATTTCTAGCGGGCATCATTTCTCTTTTTCTTTTGGAGGAGATGCAGCGTGCGCGGACTTTGCGGGAGCGGCTTTTGCAGGCGTGGGATGCATGAGGGCAACGATAATTTTCGAAGTGGCGGCCTTGCTAACCTGGCAGTTGCGGTCGTAGATGCGGCACTGCGCGAGCGTATAAGTGCAGCCGCAGGTGCAGGTTTCGGCGTTGAATTTGTGGAGCGCTGAGATTTTTTGTTCTGGCGTCAATTTTGAAAGGTCGACGCCGGGAAGTTCCGTCGCGCGTTCGGCATTCTTCAGAAAAATCTGGCCGGTGTCCTCGAACGTTTCCACTTTGACGTTGCCGATGGGCAGCCCGAGGAGCGCGCGGATCTCCGTTTCATAAAGCACGGGATCGCGAAGACCTTCGTGTTTCTGGACGATGCGGCCTTCCGAGTCCAGCACAAATGAAGTGGGAAGCGCGGGGATGCCGCCATACTGCATGCGAATTTCGTTAGTGGCGAGAGCGACCGGATAGTTGATGCCGGACTTTTCCGCAAAATCCTTGATGGCGTCCTGATCTTCGTCGTCCACCACGAGTCCGAGAATCTGGAGACGATCTTTGTATTTGTTCTGAAGCTCAACAAGGTCGGGAATTTCGGCGCGGCACGGCCCGCACCAGGTGGCCCAGAAATTCAGAAGGATGACTTTGCCTTTGGAGCCTGCGAGCGTAACGGGTTTGCCATCGAGACTGGTGAGACTGAAGTCCGGCGCGGGATCAGGATTGCGCACGAAGCGGATGGTGGGCTGCCGGTCTTCGGCGGAAGGAGAAAATGGAAACAAGCAGACGAGTAGCAAAGCAGCGAGAAGAGGACCGAGGCGGCGGTAGTTGGTGCGCATCATGGTGTCATCTATAGGAGAGCACAGTGGACGCGCGACGCCAAGTGTCAGATGCGTGGAGCGAGCGTCCACGGCGAAACCCAGCGAAACTGCAAGCGCAGACAAGCGGCACGGCGGAATTGCGTTGACAAAGACAGCATTAGGGAATACTGTCGCCGCACACTGGCCGGTGCCGTGGGCGCAGGCCCTATATCTCAGGTTACCTCCACTAGAAAGAACGTATCCCCTCACCATCCGCGAAGCTGCGAGTGAGCGACGAGGAACGACCTTCCGACGTGTTGCACTACGCGGCTGACGAGCCAGCCCAAGGAGAGATGCATGAATAGACGAATGATTGGTGTGGCAGTGAGCCTGGCATTGGTGGCGATTGCCATCGTTAGTTCGCCGATCGCATTTTCGCAGATGGAAGCAACGCCAACGGTGTATACCTTTGTAAGCCAGTTCCAAGTGCCGCGGGCGAATTGGGCGGGATACTCCGAGGATACTGAAAAGACGATCGTTCCCATCCTGGAGAAGTTGACGGCCGACGGGACCATCGCTAGCTGGTCCACCTTTGAACAGGTAGTGCACACAACCGACGGATATACACACGGAGCAGCGTGGTCGTCCACAACCATCTCGGGGCTGATGAAGGTGCTCGACGAAGTCCGCAAAGCCGGACCGCGGCCGGGGCAAATCGCGGCGACCAAGCATGAAGACTTCTTGATGCAAACGTCACTGTATCGTGCAGGCAGTGGAGCACCGGCGTACCTGCGAGTGGTGTGTTCGAATGCGAAGGCGGAAAAGCCCGAGACTTACACCGCAACGCTCAAGAAACTCCTGGTGCCGACGTTTGAGGAACAGATCAAAAACGGTGTCGCTACGTACTATGGCATCGACGAGCAGTACGTAAACACTTCGGCGCAGTCGACGCGCTGCGTGGTTATCACCTATCCCAATGCCGAAGGCATGGACAAGTGGGCAGCAGCCATACGAACGACGATGAGCAAGTGGAGTGCGGCGGAACGAGCGGAGTTCGCCGGTTCCACCGTACTCGACAGCCGGCGCGACATTATGGCGCGCATCACGCACTCCGGCCATAAGTAGTTGAGTGCAAAGCGGCCTTAAAGAGGAGGGAGCGTTATTTGCTCCCTCTTTTTTTCGGGACAAGGGGTTGAAAGTCAAAACCAAAAAAAACTGCGGGCGTTGGCCGAAGGGTCAGACGAGATCGTCGACAGTCGGCGGCGCGGCACCCTTCCAGTTGGCGTCAAACTGCTTGCGGATGAAACCAGCGTCGTAGTTCCTATCCATAGCCTTCAGCGCTTGCTCGAGGCCGAAAAGCGAACGTGGGTTGCGAGGATTGCGGTCGAGGTCCGCGCGGAAGGTTTCTTCGGCTCCTGCATCATCACCGATTTTCAGCAGCACCGCGCCGAGGGATTCGCGCACGGGATAAAACCAGTCTTGCGGCTCGTCATACTTCAGTGAATCTTGAACGGCGACGGCGGCGCGCAATTGGTTCACCGTGGCGTCCATATCGCCTTTGGCGAGCGAGATTTTCGCGCCAAGCACATTTTCCGCGATTCTCAGAATGTCCTTGGTCTTGTTGTTGATGGGCATCTGGAAAACAGCGTCCGGCGGCGTCTTCTCTTCCGCTTCGGCAACAAACTTGTGTTCGGCTTCCGCTTCGTCTAGTTTTCCCGTGCCGGCGAAAGCCAGGCCACGGGCGAAATGCCAGAACACTGTGGCGGTGTGCATGGCGGGGTTCGGCTGCGGCGCTTTCAGAATTTCGTTCCACTTGTGAAAACGCACTTCGACGGCCAGCGGTACAGTCATGAAACCCTCGAGCGGAGGCATATCTTTCACGTGAGGCCCCACGTTGGCCGCGAGCAACTGCGCACCGCGCCGGGACTCGAGATAGTTGCCGTTCATGGCCGCGGCTATGGCGATGAAATGCAGATTGTGGCTGTAGTACATCATGGAATAGATGCCTGGGGCTGCCCCGCCCTGGATGTACGCCTGATCGGCAAGCGCGGCCTTCTGGTTGGTTTTCACCGCGGCTTCGTAATCGCCGGTGCGGATGTAGATGTGCGCGGGCATGTGCACGATGTGCCCCGCGGCAGGCGCAAGCTGCGCCAGGCGATTCGCTCCTGCTAGAGCACGCTCCGGCGATGAAGAAGCTTCCACCGAATGGATGTAATAGTGAATCGCGCCGAGATGATTGGGTTCGCGGCGAATTACAGACTCCAGCGTGGAGACAATTTCCTCCGTGCCCTCTTCCGGTGTGCCGTCGGGACGCCAGAGCCCCCAGGGGTGCAGGTTCATTCCGGCCTCGGCGAACAGCGTGGCGGCATCGAGATCGTCGGGGAAACGCTTGACCACGTCGCGCATGGCATCGCGATATTGTTCCGCGGCGGCGCGCAAATCGGATTTGGGATCGGCGGGAAAGCGCTTCGCAAGCGCGGTGATGTAAGCCTGGTCGCTCTCGGAAGCATCCGCGCCGAGCGTCAGCGCTTTCTCAATGGCGGCGTGGGCCTGCGCAAAACGGCCTTCGCTGGCGGGATCGTTGTAATTGGGGCCGACGGCTTCGGCGACGCCCCAATACGCCATGGCCAGTTTGGGATCGAGCTCGCCGGCACGCTGGAAGGAGCGCATGGCTTCGTCGTGATTGAAAGCGTAGATGAGTCGCAGGCCCTGATCGAAGAATGCCTGCGCTTGCGCGTTCTTGGTGGAGACCGGGTGATGCCAATCGCCGTAGCCGGTCATGAGCGTCGCGGGTTTTGCTTTGGCGGCTGCGGTGTGCTGGGCATGTTCCTGCGCGATCGCGCACTCACGTAGGGCGAGAGTGGAAATGCAGAGCGCCGGCGCGATGGCCAGCAGGGTCACGATGCGGCGATGCATTCGGTGCCTCCGGTGAAGGAATGGAATGAGTGTTTTGGCTGCCGAATTGTAACACTGCGGAGACGGCAGAATGCAAGTCGGTCGGCCGCTCATGAATCTCCTTTTTTTCTACAGATGGGTTTTCACGCTCCTTTAGACTTGGCGTGTTTCTCCTGGGTTTTCTCCAAGCCTTGAAACTCGAGCGGCACATGGGCGTCGACGAGCGATGCGCCGCCGTCGGCCTCAATCAACTGGCCGGTAATCCACGCAGCTTCTGGCGAGCAAATGAGAGCGACGGCATTGCCGATATCCGCGGGAGTACCGAGGCGGCGCATGGGCGTCCAGCCGCGTTCTTGCCATTCGCGCAATCCAGTCTGGAAGG
>DASQYT010000259.1:0-6760 GCA_035639075.1 Candidatus Elarobacter sp. | reverse complement strand
GCATGAGCAGTCGGCGCGCCGACGCTGCGCCGGACAACCTGGAACGTGCCGTCCGAAGCGCGCGCACACGCAGAGCTATTGTAATTACCACACGCGCACACGTCGCGCAATGTTTCGGTGCAAGATTTCTCGCGAATTCGACGAAGACCTGCGCCGCATTTTGATTTGTATCTTCGTGGCTTCTACCCAATTTTTCACACAAGGACGCTGCAAGGCCTGCAAATGGAGACTATTACAGCCATGAAATTATTCTGTTAACCAATGGTTTTCTCGAGCAAACATTATCGGACGCTGTAAACCGTTCATCGGCTCTTTCCATTTCCGGCGCGTTTCGCTACTCTGCTGCGGACCTCGACCTATGTTCATCCCCCTCAAGGACCTCAATCCCTCGCGCACTTATCCCTTCGTGAATATCACGTTGATTCTCGCCAATATTGTTGTGTTCCTATACCAGATAGGTCTTGAAGCTACGCTTCCGCGGCGTGCCTTCGACGCACTTCTCTTATCCTACTCCACGGTTCCGGCCCGTTTTCCCGCATTCCTTGCGGGGCACGCGAGTTTCGAAATCTCCTTCCTGCCTCTGGCAACGAGCATGTTTCTCCATTCTGGGGTTTTGCATCTTGCCGGAAACATGCTTTTTCTGTGGATCTTCGGGGACAACGTCGAGGACTTTTTCGGGCACATCGGTTATTTCTGTTTTTACCTGGTCTGCGGGGTCGGCGCGGGCCTGCTGCACGTGCTTTTCAATTTTCACTCCAACATCCCTGCGGTAGGCGCCAGCGGAGCCATATCGGGCGTGATGGGTGCTTACATGCTCCTCTATCCGCGGGCGCGCATTCTTCCTCTGGTTTTCATTTTCCCTCTACCGGTGCCAGCCGTAGTCTTTCTAGGCTTGTGGTACGTCATGCAATTCCTTGCCGGGCTCAGCACGATCGGCGTCAAGGTTACGGGAGGAGTAGCTGTGTGGGCCCACGTCGGTGGGTTCCTGCTTGGTATGCTGCTGACAACGATAGTGAGGCGACGCTAGGGCGAACGTGAGGCAAGTTCAAGTATTACTTTATATTGGGCGTTTGAGGTGGAATTAAAAAATGCGATTGCCAAAGCTGTACCTACTTGGCTGTGCCCAAGAAGTTGAAGCATTGGCTTACTTTTGCCCAGTCAGAGCCTCGACGGATTTGGCGGCGAGCCAATCGCCCACCTCTACCGTTCGCTTATTCCCGCCAAGGTCCGGCGTGACGCAGCTCTCGCGCAAAGCTGCTCTCACGGCAGCACGGAGAGCTGCGGTTTCCGTTTTCCAGCCGAGGAATTCCAGCATCATCGCGGAAGTGAGGACCGAAGCCAATGGATTGGCGATTCCCTTTCCTGCAATATTTGGTGCCGAGCCGTGTACTGGCTCGAACAGTGAAGTCTTGCCCGGGTGGATGTTTCCCGAAGGCGCAAGGCCCAGTCCGCCTGCGAGTTGCGCGCCAAGGTCGCTGACGATGTCACCGAAAAGATTGCACGTCACGATGACATCGAATTGACTCGGGTCGCGCACGATCTCCATCGCCAGCGTATCAATGTACAAGTGGCGCGAATCAACGTCCGCATACTCCTGGCGGACCTGCTTGAAAACCCTCTGCCAGAGGTCGTGGGCGAAAGTCATGGCGTTGGATTTGTCGCTCATGCACAGGCGCTTCAGGCCATTCTTACGCGCGTATTCGAACGCATAGCGGATGATGCGCTCTACGCCCTTGCGTGAGTTCACGTCCTCCTGAACGGCGATCTCGTCCGGCGTACCCTTCTTAAAGAATCCACCCACGCCAACGTAAAGGCCCTCCGTGTTTTCCCGGAACACCATCAGGCGAATGTCTTTTTCCGTGCGATCGCGCAGCGGCGTGAGGCGGTGGTGCAGAAGCTCCACAGGCCTGGCATTGACGTACAGGTCGAGCTTGAAACGGAGGCCCAGCAGGATGTCGGCAGCATGCTGATTCGAAGGCACCCGCGGGTCGCCAAGCGCGCCAAAAAGGATGGCGTCAAACTCGTCGCGCAGCATTTCGACCGCTCCCAGCGGCAATGAAACGCCTTCGCGAAGATACTTGTCCGCGCTCCAATCGAACTCGACGAATTCAATCGCCCGCCTGGCCGGTCCGGCCACGGCCTTCAGCGCCTTGACGGCTTGCGGCGTAACTTCCGGCCCGATACCGTCACCGGGAATGACCGCGATTCGTGCCGCCGGGCCTCCGCTTCGCAAAGGAACACCGGGCAAAGTCGTGTCTCCTCAACGGCCGATCTTCGCGCCGTCAGTTGAATAGCTTTTGTGTAAAAGCCGGGCGCTATTCTTCCATCAAAGCGCGGTTCGCGCCACTATTACCAAATCCGCGTTCGAATGGAAGGGATTGCTACTTCAGTTTGGCGAATTCGGCGCGCGCAGACTTTAGGATGGGCACATCCGAATCGGCGCTTTTCCAAAGGGAGAAGAACTCCTGGTAGGACGCTCGCGCCGCATTCGTCGATCCTGACTGCGCTTGAGCGCGGCCCCGCCCCAGGTAGGCCAGTGCGCCGGACCAGCAGTTGCCCACTACTCCCCGGCTATCGACCAACTTCTGGAATTCCGCCGCGGCTTGCGGGCCTCGTTTCGCTCCCAGATATGCCTCGGCGCGCAGGTAGACAGGGATCATGCAGGAATAACTCAAATTCCCAATAAGCTGCCCACGCTCGTAGGGCTTCACAACATCGAGCAGCTCCAAGGCTCTTAATGGTCTTTGGCCCGCCATCTCGGCCTGCGCGCGAATCGCGGGCACCCAGGCGGATTGCACAATGGTATTCGTGATATTGCCGGCAGCTAGATCGTCGAGCATGGTTTGCGCGCGGCGCAAATCGCCAACGCGGGTCAGCACCAGAATTGCCAGAATCTGCGCGTCGCGGCTCTTCGGCGCAAGATCGAGAACCTTGT
The DNA here is from genome assembly GCA_035639075.1 of Candidatus Elarobacter sp. Classification (GTDB taxonomy): domain Bacteria; phylum Acidobacteriota; class Terriglobia; order Acidiferrales; family UBA7541; genus Acidiferrum. The sequence goes on along the minus strand of DASQYT010000259.1, from coordinate 3,825 downwards.
CCGCGCCCTTGCGAGCTTCCTCAACATTGCCGTACGCCGCTTCGCGCAACCCAGCCATTCCCTGCCAGATGGCTGCAGGTTCGTTGAGCTGCGCGTTCTGCGCGGCCTCGACGGCCCGTCGGGAGAGCTCGCGCGCTTTTTTCAAATGTCCCCCGTACGCTTCCGTGTCCGCCTGGAGAGCCAGCATCGTGTCTTCACCGCCTGGCTTGCCCGCGGACCAGGCCATCTCGCGCTCCATGCCCGAGGGCTCGCTGCGCAAAAAAGCCAACGCATAAAGGTCAGCGTGCATGGAAGGATCATCGAGCTTGCGCGCGAATGCCTGGTTCAATATGTTTTGCGCCTCTTCCAGGCGCTGCAGAGCGATGTAAGCGGTCGCCAGATTCTCGTACCAAGCGGCGCTTCCCGCGTCGAGGCGTAGCGCCTGTTGCGCGAGGGCGGCGGCTTCTTCGTAGTCTCCAATCAAAAAATATTCCGAAGACAAATTGCCTTTCGCAATGTCGTCGCGGGGATAGAGTTGCACCCACTCTTTGTAGCTCTTGATGGCCTTTTGAACGTCTCCCGTGGCCAGGTCGTAGTACAGCGTGGTGATGTGCAGGCGGTCACGCACCGTTTGGCGATCCGCCGCCTCGAAAGCCCGCCGGATGTGATCGGCGGCTAGAGCGTTTTGGTTGAGGTTGTAATAAGCGACCGCAAGATTGGAGTGCGCGAGAGCAAACCTGGAGTCCAGCTCGACGGCTTTCTTAAGAGAGGGCACCGCGTCCATTGCGCCTTTATCGCGTACGAGCCGCCGTCCTTCCGTGAAAGCAGCCAGGGCGTTCAGGGAAGCGGTAGTGGCGCGCTCGAGGGGCAAATTGAATTTTTGCAAGGAGGCCGGAGCCTCGCCGAATTTTCCGCGAAGCTCAGTGGCGGCCAGCCCAAGTGCATGCAATCCTTGACCCTTGTTTGCAGCGTCGCTCTTCACGCTTGCAACCGCGTCGCCGGTAGCGCATTGCGTCGCGTCCAGCTTCAAACTGTACCCGCTTCCGTCTTTGGCGATACTTCCAGCCAGGTAGACTGTGGCGCCGAGGCGCTGGCACAACTGAGGGGCAAGATCCCGCGTGATGCGTGTGTCGACCGGGCGGCCCAAGGCGCGAAGCGCTTCACCAACTTTTTCAACCGAGATGAGGTTCAGTGACGGGGATTGGGCCAGGCTAACCGCCAGCGCTTCCCGGAGCGTGCCATCAAATACAGGATCGCCGGCGGAATTCGCAAAATCGCCAATCAGAATCGTGTCGGTTTCAGAAAGTTTCGTGCCGCGCTGCGAATTCCAGTAGAATCCCGCGCCCACAAGGGCGAGGAACACTCCAGCGATAACGAGTTTGGCCCTCATGAACGGTGACCTCTCTAACCGAAAGTCAGCTGCCGCTTATTGCGGTCGCTCTAGGAGCCTGCTTTCTCGTGTGCATGGTGTAGGGATGACATCGAGAGATCAGGGCTGATTTGCACTAATAGTAGGTGTTGCATCGAAGCCGCGTCAACGATGGTCGTGGGGGAGTTTACGGAGCCGCAACAGCTCTCACGACAGCGGCCCGGCCCGACTCAATCCAATAAACCCCACTGAGCGCAAGAACTCCGCCGAGCACCTGGCCCCACGAGCCTTTTTCGCCGAGCCACACAATTCCGAGAATGGTAGCGACCACTGGCAAGAGATAAGTGAAGGCGCTCAATTGCGAGGCTTCCAGATAGCGCAACAGCCAGAAGTAAAAGACGTAAGCAACCGCAGAACTGAAGACCGCCATGTACAACATCGCGGCCCAGCCGGTCCACGCAATGGCGCGCCATTGCTCTGCCGAGCCAAACAGGACAGCTCGATAGACCGCCACGGGCAGGACAATCACCGCCCCCGCATAATGGCTGAAAGAGGTCATGGTCAACGGGTCGTACCGCGCTCCTAGCCGTTTGCCAAGCACTACGTACATCGCAAAACCAACTGACCCGGTCATAGTGATGGCATCGCCCAGCACCGATGGCGAGTGCGGGGAAATACCATTCTCCGAAGCCAGCACCGCAATGCCGGCAAACGCAATGGCCATGCCGATCGCTTTGCGCCACGTGGCTTTTTCCAGATGGAAGAGGACTGCAAGGATCAGCGTGTAGATTGGCCCCATCCCCACGATCACCGCGGCATGGCTGACGGACGTGTATCGCAATCCAACCGTGAAGCACACCTGATTCATCACCACGCCGAAGAAACCCATATACAGGAAAGTCCAGAAGTCGCGTCCTGCGAACTTGCGTCCACGGCTTTCGGCCGTTTCGGCAAAGGCCGGCAGCCGCGAACAGAATCGGTAGAAAGGAAGCATCACCGCGCCGGCCAGCACGACGCGGAAAGACGCCAGCGTCGCCGCCGGCAGGGACCGCAGTCCAATTTTCGCGGCAATGAAGTTGACCGCCCAAATCAGGATGACCAGACCGATGGAAGCGCCAAGGACGATACGGCTCGGCTCTTGTCCGCTGGAAGTTTCGATTCTCACCGTTCAGGCCAGGCGTTCTTTGCGCACGGTAAGTTTGTCGAGGCGGTCGAGGCGCGGTTCAAATCCAATGCCCGGACCGGTTGGTACGCGAATCGTACCCTTCGGCGACACGGTGACTTCGGGATCGATAATGTCTTCTTCCCAATAGCGCTTGCTGGCGCTCACGTCGCCGGGGAGTATGAAGTTAGACAATGTCGAAAGCGCAATATTGTGCGCGCGGCCGATGCCGGATTCCAGCATCCCGCCGCACCACACGGGAATTCCATGCTGCTGGCAAAGATCGTGAATGCGCCGCGACACCGCGTGCCCGCCGACGCGTCCAAGTTTGATGTTGATGATTTTGCAGGCGCCCAACTCGATGGCGGCGCGCGCCTGCTCTTCCGAGTGGATGCACTCGTCCAGGCAGATCGGCGTGTCCAGCCTTTTCTGCAGCTCGATGTGGCTGTAGAGATCGTCCCAGCCGAGCGGCTGCTCGATCATCATCAGGTAGAAGCCTTCGAGTTGCTTGAGGAGCGGCCAATCCTTCAGCGTGTAGGCGGAGTTGGCGTCGACCATCAGCTTGATGCGCGGAAAATCCTGGCGCAAGCGGCGCACCAGCTCCAGGTCTTTTCCTGGCTTGATTTTTATCTTGATGCGCTGATACCCGGCCGCAAGTTCCTTTTGCACCGCCGCCGCAAGTTCATCCAGCGATTCCTTGATTCCCACCGAGACGCCGCAAGCGATCTCCTCGCGAACGCCGCCAATCAGTTTTGCAAGTGGAATGCCTTTTTGCTGGGCCTCCGCATCCCATACGGCTGCTTCCAGGGCAGCCTTGGCCATGTTGTGTCCGCGGACACGCTTGAGCAAATCCCAGACATCATTTGCTGTTGCGAATTCCTTACCTTTGATCAGCGGCCAAAGAAAATCGCGAAAGATGAACCACGCGGTATCGATCATTTCCGGGCTGTAGTATGGCGACTCGCCAGCGACGCATTCCGCCCAGCCCGTCACTCCGTCCACGTTCGCCTGCACCAGCAGAATGCGGCGCGCCTCCGTGCGTTCCATACTGGTTTCGAACGGTGCGACCAGCTTCATCCGGATTTCCTGCAGAGTGATCTCGCGTATTCGCATGATAGCTCGGTCGATGAACCTTTCCTAGAAATCGCTCCAGGGAGCAAGCAGATAAGCCTGGTTTCCAGGCCCCGTTCGCAAAGCGACTGCCGCATAGCCCTTGGCAAACCATTTCGTGAACTCTTCCCGCAAGCGCTTCTGGACCGCACCGACTTGCGGAGAATCCTCCCGTTGCCAGCGCTCCAGTTCCGCCGGCAATTCG
>DASQYT010000258.1:0-3159 GCA_035639075.1 Candidatus Elarobacter sp. | reverse complement strand
GGGTCACATGGACCCCTGGTTCAAAGGGTGCATGGACGAAACGCAAATCCTCCTGCGGCAAATTTTTCAGACGGAAAACCGCATCACCATGCCGCTTTCGGCTTCCGGTTCTGGCGGGATTGAAGCAGCCGTGCTTAACACTCTGGAAGAGGGCGACGAAGCCATCGTTGCGGTCAATGGCGTTTTCTCCGAACGTATGTGCGAAATTGCGACGCGAGCTTCGTCGAAAGTAATAAAGGTGGAAGCGCCGTACGGAAAGCCGGTGGACGTGGAAGATGTGCGACGCGCAGGCAAGGGCAAAAAAATCAAGATTATCGGCTTCGCGCACGGGGAAACTTCCACTGGCGTGATTACCGGTATCGATTGTTACCGCAAGGTTGCGGACGAACTGGGTGCGCTGCTGATTGTGGATACCGTGGCGTCGCTCGCAGCTGTGCCAATCGATGTGGATAAGCAGCGCGTTGATATTTGCTTCAGCGGATCGCAAAAGGCCATCAGCGCGCCCCCCGGAATGTCGCCTATCACGGTGAGTCCGGCCGCCGAAGAAATCTTCCGCAAGCGCAAGACGAAAGTGCAGAGCTGGTATTTCGACTTGACGACCGCGATGAATTACTGGGGCAAAGACCGGCTGTATCATCACACGCCCCCGATTTCTTTGATTTTTGCGCTGCGCGAAGCGATGCGCCTTGTCGTCGAAGAGGGCCTGGAAGCGCGCTGGCAGCGGCATCGTGTGAATCAGCTCGCGCTGATCGCGGGCCTCGAAGCCATGGGGCTCGATCTGCTCGTCAAGAACCCGCCTGACCGTTTGCCGACGGTCACCGCAGTAATGATTCCCGGCGGCGTTGACGACGCGAAAGTTCGCAACCAGTTGCTCGACGAGTTCAACATCGAAATCGCTGGCGGCTTCGGCCCGGTCAAGGGCAAAATCTGGCGCGTCGGATTAATGGGCTACTGCAGCCAGAAGCCATTCGTGCTTCTATTCCTGTCGGCTTTGGAAAAGTGCTTGCTCGATCAGGGATTCCGTATGGCGAACGGCGCAGGGGTTGCTGCCGCGATTCGGAGCTATTCGCAAGTGGAAACCGCCGCGGCAGTGAGCCGCTGAAAATCGAAGCATGGAACGCCGTTTGTCATGCTGAGCATAGCGTCTCAGCGTACACGATTGAGCCACAAGTCAGCCAAGGAGACCGCGTGACGACACGCCCTGTGCTTGCGAATACCGGCGCGATGAGCCAATTCATCGGCGCCTTCGAAGTCACTTCCAAGTTGAGCGGGGAAACGTACCAGTGCCGCTTCTCGCACTTGTGGAACGGCATCGCCACGCGCCATGGGGACACGATTGACGCGAAGTTTTTTGTAGATGGCCAGGCCCATGTGGTCGGACTGGCGCACACCGCGTTCGTCAAATTTCGCGCGAAGACTGAGCGTGACCTGACGGACCGCGAAGCAAGTTTCGTCGCTGCGGAATATCTGCGCGAGCGCCTGGAAGAAGACGACTTGCGCCCTCTTTACGACGTCCCGGAAACTGAAGTTCTCCGCCTGATCAACCAGGTCAGCATCAAGTAATAATCTCAACTTCGCGTTCAATAGTGGCGTTCGGCACTGCCGGTGCGCTCGAATTTCAGTCGCCCCGTTCGGCATGGAAAGCGTCGAGCGCTGGATGGCGGAGGCCGTCGCGGCGAATGAAGTGGATAACCAGAAGCATCAACAGCGCGCCGCAAACCATGACCGCCACAGCGATTTCCAGCCCGAGCTGCATGTCGTGAAGATCGGAGATTTTCCCAACCACGTGCGGACCGAGTCCGCCGAACAATTGCGTGGCGAACATGTAAACACCGACGCAAGTGGCGTGCGCTCGGCGCGGCATCATGTCATGAAGAACGGCAGTGACGGGGCCGTGGTACCAGGACATAAAAAAGCCCGCGACGAAAAGGCTGGCCAGCACGGTCGGTTTTTCTTCCGACTGAATGGCCATCAACAGAAACGGAGCCGCCAGGAGAAACGCCCCCGCGATAGCAAGAATGCGCCCGTAAGAGAAGCTTCGCTGCAGGCGGTCCGCAACGAATCCCCCTGTCAGAACTCCAAAGAGTGCCGATAACAGGCCGATCACTGCCAGTGAGACGGAGGCTTCGCGTAAGCTGAAATCCTTGTAGCTGACGGCGAAGTCCGTTCCCCACGTGAGGAGCGACACGCTGGAAAAAGTAATGCAAATTCCCGCGAAGATCATGGCGACAAACGCAGGGACACGCAGAAGACGGAGTATCGGCACGACTTCAGAGCGCGGGCCGCGTGGCGGCTCCTCAATCCAGAACAGTGCGGCACCCGGAATGATTCCCGTCAGAGCCACGATGAAAAAAACTTCCTGCCATCCATATCGCGGACCAATGATGCCGCCCAGCGCCTGGCCGGCAGCGCCGCCGAGCAGCATGCCGGAAGCGAAGATGGCTTGCGCGGCCGCGCGGCGTTCCTGCGGAAATGCTCCGGAAATCATGGACTGGGCCGCGGGAGCATAGGCAGCTTCGCCGAGACCGACAATGGCGCGCGCAATCAGGAAAAACATAAAACTGGAGGCCAGACCGCCCGCAAATGTCGCGACGCTCCAGAAGAGGATGCCTGTACCGATGATGGCTTTCCGACTGAAACGGTCGGCCAGGAATCCAAAAGGGATGCTGCCGACGGCGAGGACTACCAGTAGAAATGTTTGCACCGAGCCGAGCTCGGCGTCCGTGACGTGCAGGTGATCGCGCAAGACTGGAATCAGTGGTACGAAGACTTGCCGCGCCGCGAAGTTGACAAAATTGATTAAAGCAAGTACAGCAAGGAGACGAATCTGGTAGCCAGTGAGCGGGATGGACTTCGCAGACATTCAGAATGGGCTCGGTGATCCGCGTGTGACCTGGTGTAGCGTAAGCCGGAAGTTATCAGTCTTTGCCCGGCCTATCAACATTATATGACGACTCAGAATTCTGCTCCTCCCACGAACGCCACGACCAGTGATCGTTTAACCACTGTGCTTTCTTATGGCGTACTCCTTTTGCTCATTTACCTGGTTTTCCGGATTTACGAACCTTTCCTCTCAGCGCTGGGTTGGGCGGCGATCCTGGTGATTTTTTTCTACCCCATGCACGAGCGGCTGGTGCGGAAATTCTCTGCGACTAAGGC
>DASQYT010000257.1:0-4065 GCA_035639075.1 Candidatus Elarobacter sp. | reverse complement strand
TGTCACTCGATCCAAATAGCCGCTCTCACGAAAGGCGCTCATCGGGTCTTCGGGCAAACCCTTGGATTTACGCCATTCCACGACGATGGGTCTTACATCCGTCCAGAACGCGCCCCTCAGACATTCCTCCGCATCCACAAGTGAGCAGCTCTGCTGCAGCACCGGCAGCCGATCGTGATCCACGGTAGCTGCCTTCGCATATAACTCTTGCGCGGTGCACACCGTTTGGATCATCGCTTCGATTTTTCCTTTGAGGTTGTGGCTCTGGTCCACCATGAAAGCGATGTCTGTCGCCGCGCCATTTTCTGCTTCGAACGCAAGAATCTCGTGAAAGATACGAAATACCTGATAGGGATCGATGGAACCAAGAGTGAGGTCATCATCGGCATAGCGACGGTCGTTGAAATGAAAGCCGCCTATCATCTTGTGATGCAGGAGCCAGGCGACGATTTGCTCGATGTTCTGTGCCTGGTAGTGATGTCCCGTATCGACTAGCACATACGCCTGCCGACCGGCAGCCTTGGCCAATAGCAAGGCCATGCCCCAATCAGCGATGTCCGTATGATAGAACGATGGCTCAAAGGGTTTGTATTCCACCAGCAGCCTTTGGCCAGGCCGGAGGGCGGCATGCACTTCTTTTAACCCGTCTTCGAAATAACCAATCCGCTTTCGAATGCTCTGTGTTCCTGGATAATTGGAACCGTCTGCAAACCACGGCGAGATGTCTCTGCAACCCAGCGCTTCGGCAATTTTGACGCAATCGAGAATATGGTTTAGAGCTTTGCGGCGAATCGATGCGACTGGATTTCCAACCGATCCATATTTGTATTCCTGATCCTGAAACACGTTCGGATTGATCGAACCGGGCTTGACACCATGTTTCCTTGCCAGCTCTCTTACTTTGCCCGCGTCTTGCAACCCATTCGGGAGGTCCCACTGAACGTGCAGTGCCAGAGTCGGGCACGCGCCAGTCACCGCATGTACTTGAGCGGCGTCGCTAAATTTTTCTTCAATTGTGCTGGCGGCAGCGAGCTGGATGAACTTGCCAAAGCGCGTGCCGGTGTTCGCAAAGCCCCATGAGGGCAACTCTATTCGAAGATTATCGAGCGCCTTCCAAACCGTCTCCGTCTGCTCATTTTTCATCGTGACCTCAAGCCGTGCCCTTGATCATGTCGCTTTGCAACAAAGCAATTCTTCACACCGCTTGTCGCTTCCACTCTTCTTCAAATGTGGGCTCGGCAAATTCCTCGGCCCACCGCCCCACTGCGGAGGCGTCTGCGCCGATGGTTTCATTCCAACTTCCCTGCAACACTGTCATTTGGATGGCGAAATTGCCCAAAGTCGTCGACTCCGGCGAGCCAAGCAATACCTCCAGCCCCGTCCTCTCCGCCGTCAGGCGATTCAACAGTGAGTTCTTGCTTCCCCCACCCACAATAAACAGCCTCTTCAGATTCTTCCCAGTAATCGCAGCAATCGATCCCAGCACCTGTGCATATCGCTGGGCCATGCTGTGAAATATCATGTTTGCGATAAGCGGAATATCGCGCTTTCCCCCTGAAAATGGCGGGTGTCCCGCCCTTCGGAGTTGTCCATTGATCTTTCCCAGCATGTCCCCAGGGAGTGTCAACGGGGGATCGTCAACATCAATCAAGAAACCGGGAGCGGAAAGAGCTTCGCACTCTTGCAACAATTCAGGCAATATAACCGGTGTCCCGCGCTCTTCCCATTCATCCATGCATTCTCGCAGCAGCCACATCCCGTTCACATTTTTCAGAAAGCAGACGGATCTCCCCACCCCGCCGAGGTTTGTAAAATTCATTCCTCGCGCTTCATCACTGGCGCAAGGAGCCGTGAGGACGGTTCCCACGAGCGACCACGTGCCAGAACTGATGAAGCCCCAATCCCCCCCGCTGGCAGGAATCGCTGCGATCGCAGATGCCGTGTCGTGGCATGCAGGAACAATCAATTTAGTGTTGCGAAGGGCGGGGAGATTGGTGAGGTCCCCGCCGACAGTACCGACGATTGAACCGGTGGCCACGATTTTGGGGGCCGCCGAAATATCCAATCCAATTCCTTGAAATATTTCCTCGCACCATTCTTGGGTGCCTAAACGTACCAGCTGTGTGTGTGTGGCGTTCGTGTATTCCGCGACGCGTTGTCCCCCCAGACGGTATGTCACATACTCAGGTAGGTTGAGCCACGCTAATCTCGAATTTCTGCCCGCCAGTTTATCTGCGTAAAGCTGATAAAGAGTGTTCAACCCAAGCAACTGAATACCAGTCAAAGAGTAAAGCTGCGATGGAGGGATAATCGCGTGGACCTTTTTCTCCGCGTCTTGTGTTCGCTCATCTCGGTAGCAGAAAGGATCAGCAATTGCGTCCCCGTTCTCATCCAGACGAACATAGTCTACCGCCCATCCGTCCACGCCAACCGACGCAATTCCTTCGGGCGCTGCCTCCGCACAAATACGAAGGCCGTCCTTGACTCCTTCAAAAATCCGGCTGATATCCCAGCGAAGGCCTTCTTGCCTGGCGATGGGTGCATTGGGGAAACGATGGATCACCTGAATCTGTGGCTGACCTTGTTTCCATCTTAAAAGCGATACACGACAGCTCTGTGCACCCAAGTCCACCGCAACAAGAGCCGCTCTTTTCCCCGCCATCTCCATCGTGATTGCTCTCAATCTCTAGGGCCGCACGGCCCAACCTCAAGCCAACACTCACGCTATCTCAAGAAAGCTTCTGAAAGACCACCATCCACAGGTATCAGATGACCTGTCGTGCAGCGGGACTCCGGCCCAGCGAGAAACAGAATCGCGGCCGCACAGTCTTCTGGGTCAATGGGCTGATGCGTGAGCGTCCGCTTGGCATAAAACTCCGCCAACAGTCCGCGCAGTTGCTCATCGGTCGCCCGGGGATCAAATTTGATTTCATATTTCGTGAGCGAGGCAATCACGCGGTCTCGCGGAAACATCGTCGATCCCTTAACCACTGTTGCGGGGCTGATGCCGTTGACTCTCACCTTCGGCGCAAGTGAAATGGCCAGTTCACGCACCAGATGGCTGAGCGCGGCTTTGCTCACGTCATAGGCTTCGCTTCCTCGCTTCGGCACAACGGCATTCGCGGAACTCGTTAGCACGATGGTTCCGTCCAGATTCTGTTCGCGCAGAACCTGCGCAAGTTCATCTGCCAATCGGTGGTTTGCGGTGACATTGATGTCCAGAGTCGTGCCCCATTGTCCATCCTGAATCACGCCGTCTGGAGACGACGGGAATATTGCCGCTGTGTTGATCAGGATGTCTATCCCCCCATATGTGGCAACCACTTCTCGGAAGGCTTTGCGGATCGCTTCACGGTCGCGGATATCGATGGACACCGCAGTGGCCGCTTCCTTGCCTGCAATCTGTTGCGCTTCCTCCATGGTTTTCTTCGCCGCGTCCGCATCGCGGTCAGCAATCACTACGTGCGCTCCTCGTTTTGACGCTTGCAAGGCAGTAGCCTGGCCAACGCCATTCCCGCCTCCCACAACGACCACCACACGCCTGCTCAGTTCTTTCTCTGGCGGCTGCCGCCGGATTTTTGCTTCTTCCAACTGCCAGTACTCGATTCGAAACGCCTCAGATGGCGGCAGGGCTACATAATTTGCGTGAACGGTAAAGGCCTGCGTTTTTGCAGCAGGCCCGGCCTGCGGTAATTCCTCGGGCGCCTTCCCGGACGCCAGCGCTGTGGCTCCCTCCATGACGTGAATCGCGTTCGTATAGAACTCACCGGTGATTCTCGCCTCCGTTTTGTTCTTGCCAAAACTGAACATGCCAATGCCAGGGATCAACACAACCGCGGGATTCGTATCCCGCATCTTCGGTGAATCGGGCGCCGCGAATGAATCGTAATACTGCCTGTACTCTTCCCTGTAGCCCCTCAGCGCTTCATCGATCTTCTGGCGCAGACCACTGAGCTTGCTCGATGGTTCCCATGCCACGAAAAGCGGCCGAATTTTCGTGCGAATGAAATGATCAGGACAGCTTGTTCCCAAATGCGCCAGTTTCTGGGCGTCCCGTGAATTGAC
>DASQYT010000256.1:0-2426 GCA_035639075.1 Candidatus Elarobacter sp. | reverse complement strand
GGAAGTGGCGCGGAAAATTACGGGGTCGTCTTTTCGCTCGCCGAGTCGCCGAAGCGCGCCGGTCTGTTGTGGGCTGGAACGGATGATGGGCGGCTCTGGGTTACTGAGAACGACGGAGGCAAATGGACGGAATTGACGAGTAATTTGCCGGAGGAGGCGCGCAGCCAATGGATCGTGCGTATTGAGCCGTCTAATTTCGATGCGAATGTGGCATACGTTGCGACCAATGCGTATCGGTCGGGTGACGATCGTCCCATCCTTCTGCGCACGGCCGATCTGGGCAAAACATGGGAGACTGTCACGGGCGATCTTCCGCAAGGCAATCCGGTCGAAGTTGTCCGTGAGGACCCTGTAAATCCGAAACTACTCTACGCAGGTACGCACTTCGGAGTGTTCGCGTCGTTCGATCAAGGCGCGCATTGGGTGCGCATCGGTGATGTTCCTTCGGTTCGCGTGGACGATATTCAGATTCATCCGCGGACGTCAGACCTTGTTATCGCAACGCATGGTCGCAGCATTGCCATTCTTGACGACACCATCCCGTTTCGCGAATTCACAGCCGAAATTGCGTCCAAGCCGGCTCAACTGTTTAGCGCGCGTTCTGTGAGCGGCGCTTACCTTCAGCCAGGATTTGTTGATTCGAATGGCAAGGGGATTTATCGCGGTCAAAATCCGCCCGAAGGGGCGTTATTCACGGTGTGGGTGCGAGAGTTTACCGGCGACGAAATCAAAATCGTCGTAACAAAATCAAGCGGGCAGCCAGTCGCAAATCTAAAAGCGCCGGGCACACCCGGTTTTACCCGATTAAACTGGGACCTGCGGCCGACCAAAGACGTGATTGCTGAATATGGAGGTGATGATCCGAAACGGCTTCTCCCAGCCGGAGATTACACAGCGGAATTGACCTTCGGCACGACAAAAGTGAAACAGACCTTCCATCTTGACCTGGCCGAAGGCATCACGCCGCGGTGAGGTTTCCCTATGCCTGCGATCGGGATCACGGGCGGAATTTCCACGGGCAAAAGCACGTTTTGTGATTGCCTGCGAGAGATCATACCGGCGGCGAAATTCTTCGATGCCGATGTGGCAGCGCACGCACTGCCGAAACTTCCAGAGGTGAAACAGGAAATCCTCGGTCAGTTCGGGAGTGAGGTCTTTTCGCCGGAGGGGGACTTGAATCGAGCTAAACTTCGAGCGATGGTATTTGCTGACGCGACCAAAAGGCGCTCGCTCGAACAAATTCTTCACCCTCGGATACGTCGCCAGTGGATGGCGCAGGCGGAAAGGCATCGTAATTCTTCTGATTTTTTCTTTGCTGATATCCCACTTCTTTATGAAACAGGTGGTGAAACTTTGTGCGAGCGGGTTGTCGTGGTTGCCTGTTCGCACAAAGTGCAGTTAGAGCGGTTGGTGAAGCGAATAAGCCTGAAAGGCTCCGAAGCCGAACAAATGATTAACTCACAAATGCCTCTCGAGGAGAAAATCAAGCGGGCAGAACATGTCGTCTGGAATAATGGCGACCGTGCGACGCTCATGGAACAAGCGAAGAGTCTTCTTGTGCTTTGGCAAGGGCAATCATGGAAGAAAAGCTAAAGGTCTCGACCTCGCAGATAGAAACAGTAGAGGCAGGAGTGTCGCCTGCACGCACCCAAAGCGGAGCGGACGCTTCGCAAGCCTCCAAAACGCGATCTAACGAGGAGAACAAGTCCGCCACGGAGGATTCGTCCGGTGGCGAATTCAAAACCGAACTCGCACTCGATCTGAACGAGCTGCAAGAATCCTCGAGTGAACAACTAGAGGCCTTGGCGCGCGATTTGGTTGTTTATCTACACCCTGCGCGGTCGCGGCATCAGCACCTTCTCGATATCGTCCGCGCGGCATTAGCAACAGGCGCTCCTGTCACTGCGGAAGGTTTCCTCGATCAGGTGGCCGATTCCTTTGCCATGTTGCGCTGGCCGAAATTGAACTTTCTGCCGGTTCCGGAGGATGTTTGTGTATCTCGCGCTCTCATCGAACAGCATCATCTGCGGCCTGGGCAAAAGGTTGCAGGGACAGTGCAATTGCCAGGTCAGCGCGGGAAGTTCCTCTCTCTCGAGAAAGTCACAAGAATCGAGGGCCAGCCAGCTGAGAAATGGACGGAGCCAACCGACTTCGACAAGCTAACGCCGCAGTTTCCACAGGGCAGGATCATTCTGGAAAATCCGAAGACGAATTCTCTCACCGCGCGCGCGGTGGATTTGCTGGCACCACTTGGGCACGGGCAGCGCGGGCTTATCGTGGCGCCTCCGCGAGTGGGCAAGACCATCTTGCTAAAGGAAATCGCCAAAGCAATTCGGGTAAATCATCCTGACATTGTTCTTATCTTGCTTTTGGTGGACGAGCGGCCGGAAGAAGTGACGGACTTGGAGCGGGAAATCGACTGCCAG